>JBDLKB010000085.1:0-5832 GCA_039714055.1 Chloroflexota bacterium | reverse complement strand
CTCGACACACTCGCTCAGAAACATAAAGACAACGTCTCCGAACTGAAAAGACTGGAACAAGCAAAGAATCAAGTTGAGAAATCCTTAGCAGATGTCAACCAAGCCGACAGAGAGCTTAGACAACTCGAGGCGAATCTATCTGCAGATGAAACTCGCCACAAGTCCATACACGATGCAATCGAAAAATGGCTGGCAGAAGACACTCCTCGATTGGAAAAGCTGTCAGCTGATCTCCAAAATGAGGCATATGCCTTGGACAAGCGCAAGAATCTGGACAGCTTGGAGAACGAGATCAAAGAACTTGATTACTCGGAAGATCTCTTTCAACAGGCAAAACAACTTCAGGAATCACTCGCAGATGCGTCCAGGGATATGTCAGAGCTAGATCGAGCACAAGCCGAGTCGAAGAGCTTGCAAGATTCAATTGAGGACCTGGATAGACGAATTGAGAGCCTAACCAATGCAGTAGATAGCCACAAAGCCCAGCTGCTCAAGATCGAGTCTGCAATCGCTGACTTGGGACCTGCTCCGGAACATAGCTTGGATCAAGTGGAAGATAAATTGGTCCATCTGCGAGAAGCTGTTTCTGTCAAGTCGAGCGATCTCGGCGCTCAGAAACAAAAGATCACCGCTGCTCAACAAGCCAAAGAGAAGGCAACAGAGTTGAAGCAGGAAAGCAAAGAACTCTCGGCAGAAATCCAGGACCTTGGTAAGTTGGAAGTGGCATTTGGTCGTAATGGGGTCCAGGCGCTGCTTATTGAACGAGCTGTTCCTCAATTGGAGGATGACACAAATAGGATACTGCGCAGACTCACCGACGGTATCCTTCAGGTCAAGTTCAGAACTCAGAAAGAGCTAAAGTCCCGTGATGCCATGGTTGAGACCCTCGATATCATTATTGAGGATGGTTATGGTAAACGACCGTATGCCATGTATTCGGGAGGAGAAACCTACCGGGTAAACTTTGCTATCCGAATAGCTCTCTCCAAGCTGTTGGCTCATCGAGCCGGTGCCCCGCTGCAGACGCTAGTTATAGACGAAGGATTTGGCAGTCAGGACCCCGATGGACGGCAGCGGTTGATCCAGGCAATCAATGCCATCAAGGATGACTTTGAGACCATCCTGGTGATCACCCACATCGACGAACTCAAAGACAGCTTCCCCACCAAGATCATGGTAGAGAAAGGGGAATCCGGTTCGGCTATATCCATCCAATAGCTATCGCACCCCACAAGAGCCCCTGTCGACACGGATTCACTGCTTGTCCAGTCAGTAGGTGTATTTAGGGTTGCTCGGGAGTTACACTGCCGTCAAGGGTGTCGCGTACTCTCCATTTCGCGGAGGGCACTAGCTGCCCCAGAATCGCGCGCTCATCATCGTCCAAGACCTTGAGCAATACAATTACTCCCAAATATACTATGGCACCGGCGACCAGTCCCAATATCCAGTATACCTGCCAGCCAACCCAAGTAGCTCCCGCCATGAACACAGCTGCAACTGTCGGTCGCCACATCAAATCCCACCAATGCACTGTCTCAAGCGTCGAACGTGCATATATATAAAACATGGTCAGTAGGATGAGCTCAGAGAGAATGGTTATCACCGCAGCAGCGCGATATCCATACTGTGGGATGAAAATGATATTGGCAGTCACATTAAATACCACGCCAACAACAAATGCGATTGTGAGTTTGCGCTGAAGGTTCAATGCAATGAGCACATAGTTGGTGACACTGTTCATCCAACCGATAGGTATGGACCAGATCATCCACTGTAGCGCGATGGAGCCATGCGGAAGATATTCAGACCCCCCAAGCAAGCCGATCATCTTGGGGGCAGCAAAGGCGATCATGACCGCGAAGGGTATCGAGGTGATGGTGAGCAATTTAAGTGCAGTGCGCCATGTTTGCTGCATGGTTCTCTTTGCGTCGTCCGCCTGCCTGCTCAAAAGTGGGAATATCGCCATGGTGAACATTGCTGGCACAATATTGAGTGCGTCGATCCATCTGTAAGCCGTGCTGTACCACCCCACCACCGTATTCGCCGACGTTTCTTCTGTTCCTGCCAACCTCTCTAACAATAGGATGTCAACCTTGAAAAATAGCGTTGCCAGCAGATGATTGAGCATCAGTGGGTAGCTCTCTTTAAGCATCGAGCGCTGCAAGCCCCAGTCAATGGTCCATTTAGGAACAAAGAAGGTTCGCATCACCAATACCGCAAGAACAATCAAGGTGACTACATTGACCACGATCGATACTGATGCTAATCCCACAAAACCATACCCGAGAAGCAGAACAGCGGTACTTAGTACCACTCTCACCAGCGTGGAAACGGTAGCAATCGAAGCAGGCACTTCGTTCCTTTCATGGGCTATGAAAAGAGCGGTGAGCCCGGTGTTGATTCCACCAGGTATCATGCCAATCATGAAAAGCGACGTTGCCAGTACTGTGTCTCGGGGCAACGGCACCTCACCCGAACCCAATGCGATCACATAAAGGGCGATGGGAACTGCAGCCACAATGCTGGTGAGGAAGCGAAGGATGGTAGTGTTGACCAATAACTGATTGGCAGATGTGCGTTCCTTGGCGACTTCTCTCATCACTAGTGTGTGAAGTCCAAAGTTGGCCAGGATTTCGAACCACAAGGCGATGTTCACCGCAACATAGAATTTACCCGCATTCTCTGCCCCGAGAATTCGCAGCATAAGAAGAGCAAAGGCAAAGTCAATGCCCCGGTTGTATAAACTGAGTACCATCGGCGCCAAACTATTCTTGGCTACACGCTTAACCGTCGAGTCCTCATCTGGCTCGCAGTACAACAGCCGCCACAGCCAGACTGCCCCCAGGAAGACGATCACAACCGCTGAGACAAAACTCAGGAATAATCCCAATTTAAAGCTCATGGGGGTGTACTTGAGCCGGACTATCCATTTGCCTGGCTCCAGCTGCACCCCACGAAAAGTGCCGTTGACCCGATAAACCTCGACCTCAGTTTCATCTTCCGAGTCGTGTGGTCGTATATAGCCGCGCCAGCCAGGGAAATAGTTGTCAGCGTGAATCAGCCAACTGGGATCCTCCACCACAACATCAAATTCCACTTCCTGACTGCCCAACGATCTAATTGCCGCTGGTACTGCAATAGCAGGTACAGGATCATTTGAGGTCAAATTCGCAGCATCTTGAGCATCCACTATCACGTGGAGGCGCGGATCAAAATCCTTCATCGCCTCGATGGATTCTTCTGCAATCACTAGCGAGTTTGCAGGCAGAGTGAATGCTCGAGGTGAGACTGTCAGATTCTCATATATTCGAAGATCACCCTCCTGCCAGACCTCTTGGAGCTTTGGTAGATCGATCTGTTCATGGGTAACGACGTACTTGACATTGAGCAGATCCAATAGTGGTGAGTTCAAGCTCTGCCAGTTCTTTATAGGCTGAATTCTGTTATACAGCAATTCACCCTGCTCTTCGATCCCCTCCATGTACTGCACGTAGTGACTGAGGATTATACTGTCGTACCCCCTGATGTCCTCCAGCCCAAACAGCCACAACGTGTTGGCATGCAAAGGTTGATAGCCGTGGGGATCAAACGTTGTGACACGGAATGGCTTATCCTGTTCAGTCAGGAATTGAATAACCTCCGGCTGTTTACTCAACAGACCAGGATCAGCCGATGGATTGAACCCCCATGTAGCTAAAGCAAGATCAATTGCTATCATCGCTGCTGCCAATATGGTCCATCGAGGCCATATCCATTCTCGCTTGCTGCGGCTTGCCCACAACAAGGCTGCACCAGCGGCAAGCGTGAAAATTGAAGCTACCAGAAGTTGAAGCACCTCGTAACTGAAGAATGCCTCGACATTGGGGAAAGCAGTTGATGCCAAGGCGAGGTTCAGAAAGACACGATCCACAAATGATTGGATCATCGGGTATACAAGTCGTGCTACAACCAGTGCGAGAGCCATTCCAAAGCCAACTACCAGCAGCAGCCAACCAGTGAGATTCACCCAACGATTCCTGCGACTGCTTGACCATTCCCTGATCTGGCGAACTCCCATACCCGCCAGAACGGCAACACTCAACGATAGGGGAAAAACCCACCTGAAGGGAGAATGGGATTGATTGACTATTGGTATTATGTGGATAATTGCGTATGCACCAGTTCTAAAGATCAAAGAAAGCGATACTACCGAGAGTAAACCAAAGAACCAGGTGACGCTTCGATCTGAATCCTCCTGTCCACCAGCCAATCCTGCATAGACCAAACCGCGGCGCTCTCGTTTGACAAAACTACCCAGAATCGCAATAAATGCCAATGCAAGGGGAAGGATTCCAAAATAGACCCCGCCTTCCACATAATTCTTCAGTCCCCAAGTTATAGTCCGAATTGGATTGCCTTCGAGATTAGTAGAAACGGGGGTGATCTTCCAGATAAAGAGATCAAAATACGTGTGATGACTGGGATTCCCGAAAAAGTTTGGAGCTATGAAGGTGATGAGTCTGCGAACAGGGAATGACCAGCCCAGAACATCGCTCAGAGAGACAGCTCCCTCGCGGAAGTTGTGCTGCACCAGCTCGAACATGGGAATCAACTGGACTGCGCCCAGTCCTAGACCTAATATGACCATTGCCAGGAGCCAAGCAGACCGGCGTGCTATCCCTGACAACCAGAGAGATGACTCTGCGGAAGATGACCTCTCTCGTACCACGGTGATAACTAGCCGCCAGGCTGCAAATAGAGCCATCACCAACAAGGTAAAGAAGGTATTCTCACCATGTCCTGCAAGCAAGTGCATGCCCAGCCCAAATGCGCCCACTGCTACCCAAGGCAGGGTCATATGCTTTATTCCAAAGAATCCGCGTCCTTGAATAACCAGTTCAATGCACGCCAGCAAGAACGGCAGCCAGGCAGCTCCGGCTACAATCATGGGAAAGTTCACACTTACCATGAAAAAGCCGCAAAGTTGGTAAATGATCGCTGCTACAAGTGCTCCCGGCTTCCCCACCTTTAGTACGCGGGCAAACAGAAACATAAATGCGCCCGCAAGGAACAGCTGGCTTATGGTGAAGATGCCATAAGCGCGCAACAGAGGAAAGATCCAGAAAACAATCGAAAATGGATATAGAGCCGAGTGCTGTCCTGCCGACAGGAAAGGTGAACCGGCAAAGATATAAGGATTCCAAAGCGGAATCTCTCCCTTACTGATTGAATCACGTACGAACTGCTTCCAGGGAAGATTCTCTAACAGTAGATCGCTTAGCAAGTGATTGTCGGGTGCATGTGCTGGAGCGCCAACTTCCTCCCGATATTGGTCCCATGGCGCCCATTGCAGCAAATTGTCCGCTGGGATCAAGGTTCTGTTGCCAAGTGTAACTGGCATAAATAGAACCATAGGAATCAACAGCAGCACAAGGAGCGCAGCAAGATCTGGGATCAATCGTCGATATCGTGCGAACATATCTAATTTCTACAAAGAATCAGAATGGCCCCTAGCAAATTTAGCGAGATAGACGACGTTTTGATGGCGACATCCCCCGATGGCGTAGTTTGATCTCCCACACACGCCAAACAGCTTCCCACTTGACACCCGCGGTCATTTTCGACTTGCCAACTCGTCGATCTTCAAAATAGATAGGTATCTCTGTAACCATATAACCAAGTTTCTCGGTTAGGTATGCCATTTCAACTTGAAAGACATATCCATTGGAACGTACGCGATCCAAACCCATCCCGCGCAAGGTCCCAGATTTCCAGCACTTGAAGCCCGCGGTTGCATCCTTGACCTTTATGCCCAGAATCAGTTGGGTATAGATGGTATTTGCCCACCAACTT
>JBDLKB010000084.1:0-5848 GCA_039714055.1 Chloroflexota bacterium | reverse complement strand
ACTTCCCTGCTTTGAGTCAGGTCACGTGAAAAGATGAGTGAGTCTAGACGGGTTTTAGTTTTCTTGCTCAATTGACCTGTTTACTAGTTGTACTTAGATGGTCGATCCAATAATCTAATGTGTCTCGCAGTGATTGATCCAACGCAATCGTCGTCTCCCACCCTGTGTCATGTTTGAGTTTCGATGCGTCTCCAATTAATACCGGCATCTTTGCGGGGCGCCACAACGCCGGATCCGACTCTATCTGTAATTGTTTTCCGGACAATGCGACTAGTTTGTCAAGCACATTGCTGACAGTCACTGCCTCACCGCTGCAGATATGATATACCGAACCTGGCTTACCACGTCTGGCAATCGCTAAATATGCTCTTGCTACATCTCGCACATCGGTAAAATCGCGAATAACCTGCAGATTCCCCACTCGCATTGCCTTGTCTGAAAGCCCGAGTGAGTACTCTGCGATCTGGCTGGCAAAGTCAGGCACCACGAATCCTCGACCTTGTCGTGGTCCGATATGGTTGAATGGGCGTGCCTCAATTACTGGAAGATCGTGCGTTTTATGATAGACCTGCGCCAAAAAATGTGTCGCTACCTTGCTTATTGCATAGGTGTGCACTGGAGCAAATGGAGTATCTTCCGATACCGGTACTTGTTCCGGTGTGAGTACACCATACACTTCGGCTGATGACACAACTATGATTGCTTCGAGTTCGTTTGCATGCCTGCGCGATGCTTCCAGAAGATTAGCTGTTCCTTTTACGTTCACATCCAATGTGAGACCGGGATCGTGATATGACAGTCCAACTGAAGCTTGAGCCGCAAGATGAAATACCAGATTTGGATGAGCTTGCTCCATCACATCCAAGATTGATTCTAGGTCCCTAACATCACACGGTAATAGAGTGATTTTGGAACCTAGATGCTGGATATTGTCGAGTTTCTCACCTGGAAGAATGGTGCCGAGTACCTCGATTCCTTCTTCGATCATCCGGTCAGCTAGATGTGAACCGGCAAAGCCGGCTATGCCAGTTATCAAAGCCCTCATTCCAAAACCTTCATGACAGCGATTCGCCTCTAGTGTTTGCTTCCTGGATTATACATTCTTTCTAGTCAGTGTCATTGACGCTCTTTACTCAGAACCGTATAATGAACCGTCATTGACTGTGGGATATGCCATGCTGATAGATATTTTGCGTTCTGCCAGACCGAAACAATGGGCAAAGAACATCTTCTTTTTTGCCGCCTTGGTATTTGATGCCAAACTGCTCAAACCTGACTATATTCTCCCAAGTTTAGCCGGATTCGTTTTGCTATGCTGTATCTCTGGGGCAGTTTACATAATAAATGATCTCGCTGACCAGGAGAAGGACCAGCAGCATCCAACCAAGCGTAATCGACCCATTGCCTCTGGACGCCTACCGCGCAACGTGGCAACGATCACAGCCATCATTCTTGTAACCATCTCCCTGGTTTTCGGCACCATGATCGAGCCTTACTTCGGCTTGGTACTGTTGGGGTATTTTATACTGAACCTGGCGTACACTTTCTACTTGAAGCGGCTTGTGATAGTGGATGTGATATCAATCGCGACTGGGTTTATGCTTAGAGTAATCGCAGGTGTAGTGATCGTGAATGTTGAGCGATTCTCACCCTGGTTGTATGTCTGTATGATATTTCTCGCTCTGTTCCTTGCTCTAGGCAAGCGCAGGCATGAGATGACCTTGCTTCAACAGAACGCTCGCGCTCATCGAGCTATCTTGAACGAATACTCTATGCCGCTGCTGGATCAATTGATAACCATCGTAGTAGCTGGCACACTTATCTCATATGCGCTTTACACTTTCTCCGCTGAAGCGCTGCCGGGCAATCATCTAATGATGCTGACCATTGGCAATGTTCTGTACGGCCTCTTCCGCTATCTTTACCTTATTCACGTAAGAGGGCGGGGAGGGGCTCCTGAGGAAGTGCTCCTCGAAGACAAGCCCTTTATCCTGAACGCGATAGCATGGGCAGTGATTGTCCTCATTAGCTACTACTTTCTATGATCCAGGCAACTGCGCCAGGGAAGCTGATTCTCTTTGGTGAACACGCAGTTGTATATGGCCGCCCTGGCATAGCTGTACCTGTACTAGACGTAACCGCGCATGCGCGATTCATTCCCGGTCCCGATTTGGTTGTACACGCACTCGATCTGGGGGAGGTAATCAAGATTAAGGATGAACCTGAACATCCGCTATCTATTGCAGTCAAGTCTACATCTCGGTATTTGAAGAAAGATACCCCATCCGGTCAGATCGAGATTCAATCATCTATCCCGCTCTCTAGCGGACTGGGCTCAGGAACTGCTGTCAATGTTGCGGTGATAAAGGCTATGGCTATGGCAATGGGTGAGATCATTGCGCCTGAGCACGTGTCCGAGATTGCTTATGAGATTGAAAAGATCCATCATGGGACGCCGAGCGGTATCGATAATACAGTGATAGCCTATCAGTCTCCTATCTTCTTTACATCGGGTGAGTGTGAGGTATTGTCTATTGCATCATCATTTATTCTTGTAATTGCAGTTTCGGGAATACGCATTCCTACGAGCAAGACGGTGTTAGATGTTCGCCACAATTGGCGGAGAGACACGACCAAGTATGAATCTCTATTCGATGAGATTGGTCATCTATCATTTGTAGCTCGTCGATGCATGCTCGATGGAGATCTGATCGAACTGGGGCGACTGATGCTGCAAAATCATCACCTTCTGCAGGAAATCGGTGTTTCTTCCTCGACGCTTGACAGATTTGTTAATGTTGCTGTGGAACACGGAGCATACGGTGCAAAACTGACCGGTGCAGGAAGGGGTGGCTGTGTTGTGGCTTTGTGCCAGCCTTCCTCTATTAAGGCGCTTGAGCAAGATTTTCTCGAAGAAGGTGCGGAAAGAGTAATTGTCAGCGAGATAAATCGATGAAAGACGAATTGAATCAGAATCTGGTATTCCTAAAATTGGGTGGATCACTGATCACGGACAAACTCAGGCCTCGAACTGAACGCCGACCGGTTATCCGGCGATTAGCGCAGGAGATTCAGTCTGCACTCCAAGCTTGCCCCGATATGAAGCTTCTCATAGGTCATGGCAGTGGATCATTTGGTCACGTGGAGGCGCAGCGATACCAAACCCGACAGGGTGTACGCACTGAAGATGATTGGCTTGGTTTCTCGCATGTGGTGCACTCGGCTGCGACACTTCACCGTACCATCATCGGGGCTTTTCTACTCGAAAATCTGCCAGTGGTAGGCATCCAACCTTTCTCCACCGCGCGTTGCAGCAATGGCCAAATTGTGGATATGGATTGGGAATTTGTCTCCAATGTGTTCGACAACGGTCTCATTCCCGTGGTCTATGGTGATGCTTCGTTTGATGAAGAAATCGGAGGTACTATCATCTCCACTGAAGAGATATTCAGCTTTCTAGCTCAGAAGCTGTTGCCAAGGAGCATTTTGATAGCCGGCATCTCTGATGGTGTAATAGGGGTAGATGATCAACCCCTAGAACGAATCACTCCAAAGGATCTCTCGCATCTGAGAGAGATTGTGAAAGGATCATCTGCCGTCGATGTGACCGGTGGTATGGCTTCCAAGGTCGATCTGATGCTCAAGTTAACTGGCAGCCATCCGAAAATGACAGTCCGAATCTTTTCGGGTGAACGAATCGGAAATGTTAAACGGATTCTATCTGAGCCAGAGTTTGTATCTGGGACCTTACTCTCGTCTTAACCTCGGTTGACATGGTTTTTCTCGAGTGTTATACTCACAAATGTGGGCCGTTAGCTCAGTCTGGCAGAGCAGGGGCCTTTTAAGCCCTTTGTCGGGGGTTCGAATCCCTCACGGCTCATGGGAAAAGCCGAGGATCACAAAGTGACCTCGGCTTTTTAGTGCCTTGCTTTTGAATTCGGATATACTATTGCTCCAAGTATTGCTGGAGGATGTAATGGCTATATTTAAAGCAGCTGATGTTATAGAACTTGCACTCGAACTGGAAAAGTCTGGAGAGGTTTTCTATCGCGCGGTTGCGGAAAAATCGAAAAATCCGCAAGTGAAAGCCCTATTCGAGGACTTGGCACAGCAAGAGGTTTACCACTACCAGGCATTCCAACAGTTGGGAAATACAGTCTGGGATACACCGTTCATAGCCCCTGACTCCTGGCAAGAGTACTTGGGATACTTGCAAGCCACCGTGCAAAGTGCCTTCTTCCAAGGACAGGGTAAGGCTCTTTCGGAGGCGGAGTCAGTGCAAGACGAAAAAGAGGCCATACGCATGGCGATTGGTTTTGAAAAGGAAACGCTGCTTTTCTTCCATGATCTCAAGGATATGGTGCCGCCGGGGGAGATCGATACTGTCAATAGAATTATTAACGAGGAAAAAGCGCATCTTCGGCGGCTCGCCGCCATGCTTTAGGAAATTATGGGCATTGCAGACATATTCCAGGCGGAAACCAAATATTTCCGAAAACGGCGCTTCACTCGTAGCAGTAAGCCGCCGATAGACCAGGAGCGTTTCACTTCACTGCCAGCCATCAAACTAAGTGAACCTGATCTCACCATTAACATGAACGTTCTAGAGGCTTTTGGGGCTAGACGAAGTATTCGAAAGTATCAAGCCAAACCTGTCAGTGAAAGTATCTTGTCCACTGTATTATGGGCTTGCCAGGGAATCACCCAAGAACGAGGAAGCGCGGCATTGCGAACGGCTCCATCAGCTGGCGCCCTATATCCAATTGATACCTATGTTGTGATTCATGATGTACATGATATTGAGCGTGGTGTTTACTATTATCAACCAAAAGGCCATGTTCTAAGACAGGTGCGAGGTGGAGACTACAGAGCTCAGACTGCTGCGGCAGCAGCAGATCAAATATTCATGGCTCGATGTAGTTTTGCCTTGGTGTGGACTGCCGTATACTCTCGCTCCAGTTGGCGCTACCATGACCGTGCACTACGTTATATCTATCTGGATGCAGGACACATAGCGCAGAACGCTGCCCTCGCTGCCACTGCTCTCAACCTTGGTAGCTGCCAGGTGGCGGCTTTCTATGACGATGAGGTAAACTCTCTCGTGCGTGCTGATGGAGAGGACGAGACTGCGGTGTACATGACAGCAGTTGGAATTCCAGCCACGTCATGACCGTTTGAGTCTACCAATAGTGTAAAACGGAGCCTTTCTGTGACCACGGTTACCGCTGTTGCCCATCCCAATCTCGCCCTGGTCAAGTATTGGGGCCGGAGGGATGCAGGCCTGAACCTTCCGGCGAATTCATCCATCTCGTTGACCCTGGGTGGGGCATTGACCAGGACGAGGGTCTCATTTGACGAGTCATTAGCCGCAGATCACTTCACTCTCAACGGGAAATCTACTGTAGGGAATACTTTACGTGTTTCTAACTTTCTGGATCATATTCGTGCCTTGGCGGGTATGACTTGCTTCGCCATGATCGAATCAGAGAACGACTTTCCTGAATCTGCCGGTATCGCATCGTCGGCATCGGGTTTTGCTGCTCTTGCCCTCGCTGGATCACGCGCTGCTGGGTTGGACCTTAAACCTTCTGATCTGACTATATTGGCACGAAAGGGCTCTGGCTCAGCCTGCCGCTCAATACATGGTGGAATTGTAGAGTGGCATGCTGGTGTTGATGATTCCTCTTCGACATGTCAGCAGCTGGTTTCATCAGAATACTGGGATCTGCGGGTAATAACTGTCATTGTGGGTGAGGAATCCAAGGAATACTCCTCTCTAACTGGTCATGAGGCTGCTTGGACTAGCCCTTTGTACCAGGCTCGGTTGGCTGCACTTGATGATTCACTG
>JBDLKB010000083.1:0-5856 GCA_039714055.1 Chloroflexota bacterium | reverse complement strand
CATGTTGGACATCGTATTTGGGTTCCTCACGGGTTTAGAATGTGGTCAGACAAAGCCGTTGCGGCTGTTATCTACAGTGAGTAGAGTCGATTATGGAAAAGGCTGAACTATTCCACAATCGTCGGCTGATCAAACAGATGCTTGAGAAGCGTGATCCTGCTGATGCTATGGTCACCTACTATGCAATGCATCACAGTCCTGCTCAGACAGAACTATACGTGATGGAAGGTGCGAGAATGAGTCCCAACGGCTTTATCTCCATATGCCGCACCGGATTGGATCTCTTTCGACCACTGGTGACTCTGAGAGCCAAGAGACAGTGGTATGCACAGTCATTGATCTCGAAACACATTTCTCCCGGTACTCCAGCTTTCGTCCAGGTCCCAGTTGACTTTAAACCAGCGATAGATGCTACCTTTACCTACACAGAAGGTGAGGTTGTGCGGATTTTCATGGTGGATAGCTCTCGATTCCGTCCAACAGTGAATGTACTAGTAACCCGAGCCCCTACTCCTTCCGGAAATCCGCGATTCGTCATCAGAGGACAGAGCTTTGACAGAGGGGCACGACCTCGGGGACCTGCATTAGCGACTGCGGGAATGAATTGGCGATCACCAGTGTTTGCCGACATTTATGTGAACGTGGAGCCTGAGGCACAAGGAAGAAAGTGGGGGCAGAGTGTTGTATCCTCGACAGTTGGATGGTTATTGGAAAATGGGATCATTCCTCTGTACTCTGTGGCTGAGGACAACCGCGAATCGATGCGGTTGGCAACCGATCTGGGTTTCTATGATACAGGCGCAAGGACCTTCTTTTGTTCCGCAGTGAGGAATGAAGCCATCTATCTAGATGAGTAGCGTTGAGATCAATCCTTTGGGGGCAGTTCTTCTTGCTGCGAGCTGTGCGGCATTGATCATTGTTACTGCGGAATTCCTTCACCGACGTGGATTGTCAGGAGAGATAACACGGAAGCTGGTTCACATTGGTGCCGGATTATATGTCCCTTTTGCCTTATTGGTCTTTACCAGGCGATCATGGACTGTGATTCCCCCATTGGTTTTCGCTCTGGTCAATTTTGTCGTTTGGCGCTTTGGATGGCTACCTTCAATAAGCCAGAAACCAAGGTCCAGACCTGGCATCATCCTCTATCCCCTTGTTATCGCTATAGCAATATACGCAATGTGGGAAACCCCCTGGATGGCGATAGGAACTGTATTACCTATGTCGTTTGGCGATGCGGCGGCTGCAGTTGTTGGCATACACTGGGGGAAACACAGATATCAGGCATTCGGTGCTGACCGATCAGTGGAAGGCAGCGCTGCGATGTTCTTGGTATCAGGAATTGCCCTGTTCGTGACACTGTCGGCGTTCGGGATGGATGATCCACTAATACCTGCCTTACTTGCCGCCTCGCTCGCTACCATCGTGGAAGGTATATCGCCCCCAAGCGTGGATAACGTTACAGTGCCAGCAGTCACATTGGCTTCGCTGGCAATATTCTCGATGTAGTTGCTAAGACAGGAACACTAGCGCTTAAGCTCATGACCAAACATGGCGGAGCGTGAAGTCCATTCATTGTCACCAGGCTCTGCAGCTACGTGATCCAGGAACCCTTGCGCTCTGCTATCGAGCAAATCAAATTGACTCAAGAGTACTGCCTCAAGTGTTCGAGGCGGCTCCGGTGATCCCCATTCCCGTGTACCGTGACTGGCAACGATAATGTGTAATAGCTCCTGCAAGAGCGGCTCGGGAAGATCCATCTCTCTAGCTGCTCTATCTACTATTATCAGTCCGGTGCCGATATGCCCTACAAGCCGTTCATTATTGGTCATGGGGAATGCTGCCGCTAGCTCGTACGCCTCCACTTTGCCTACATCGTGCAAAAGGGCGCCCGCAATCAACAGATCCAAATCAATATCACTGTATAGCTTGGATGCCAAGTGACAGTATTGGACCACGTTCAATGAATGCTCTAGCAGACCGCCAATACAGGCATGGTGCATCATCTTTGCCGCTGGCGCTTGAGCATAACGTCGCAGAAACAAGGGTTTGAGCAGTATTTTGGTCAAGAGGGTGGAAAGTGGTTCTCGAAGCTCAGATATAATCTGCTTCAACTCGCTAGTCATTTGATTTTCTTCACGGCGACTAGAAGGAGCATAATCTGCCATCGAGTCCGGTTCAAAAGGCTGAAGATCTACAGCAACAACCTGCAGACGTTGATTGTAGGTAGTTACATTACCAGTTACAAGAACCACCTGTCCAGCGGGGCATGATTCAATGACTGAATCGGGGACATTCCAATATACTCCACCGATTCGTCCAGTTTTGTCCGACAAGTCGAATAGAATGTAGGGACGATCGTCACGCGTCTTTCTCTGTGTTACCTCAAGCAGCAGAAACGGCTGGTCAAATAGATCGTCACCATTCCTCAGTGTTTTTGCGAATACTGTTTTCACTTTATCCCCTTTCTATTAGTTGATAACAATGTGACTCTTGATACAGATCATGAGTGGCGCAGGGCAAGCGCCAAGGCAGTTGTCCATGGGAGTACGCGGAACTGACCACTGTCCAAGGCTGCGGCTATTTGTTTCCTGGTCAACAGTAATAGCTCCTGCTCCTCAAGGTCATCTGATACAGGGTCGGCGACTTGAGCTGCATCGGTAGCAAGAAAGAGATGTGCCATCCCAGCTCCCCGATTGCCATCGACCACATATTCACCAAGTTCGATCCATCTGTCGGATCGATAGCCGGTCTCCTCCATCAACTCCCTCCGCGCAGCATCAAAGGGTGACTCGCCTGGGTCGATGTATCCACCAACCGGAGCGAGTGTGGTACCTGAGACTGGGTATTTGGTCTGGCGGAAGCACAGATACATGCCATCGTGCGTTACTGCAGTCACAATGACATAATCGGGAAGATCGATCCAGAGCCAGTTAGTGATAATTGAACCATCAGGTAACTCGATAGACCTTCGCTCGAGATGCATACGATCATCATGGTACAGCTGTTGGCGATCCAGGGTCTTCCAGGGTTTAAAAGGATTATCCGCCGTCATCTGACTCTCTTGCATCTGACATTGTAGTGCGCACCAAGTCGACCAGTTGGCCATTTGCCACCATATTCCTCACCTGCTCAATGAAGGGATACATGACTGTGTCTGATTCAATAAACGGCACCTCGCTACGAATCAAATTGTACACTGGCGCCGTTCCAGTCCCCAACAGTTTGTCTTCGCCCAATATCCTTCGGCGAAAATCAATTCCCTGGGCACTGGAGAACAACTCCATGGCAATGATCCGCTCCACGTTATCGCATATCTGATTTGCTTGCCGTGCAGCAATGGTACCCATGCTTACATGATCCTCGATGTTAGCAGAAGAAGGAATAGTATCCACACTTGCTGGATGCGCTAGCACTTTGTTCTCTGAAGCCAGAGCTGCAGCAGTATATTGCACTAGCATAAAACCAGAGTTCAGACCGCCTTCCCCTATTAGAAAGGCGGGTAGAGTTTCCTGATTACTCGCCTCATCAGTCAATCGAGTCAATCTGCGCTCAGAGATATTGCCCAACTCTACCAGTGCTAAAGCCAAATAATCCATGGCAATCGCTATGGGTTCTCCGTGGAAATTTCCTCCGGATATCACATCGATCTCGCCTGTGTCTTTGTCAATAAAGATTAGCGGATTGTCTGTAGCGGCATTTAGCTCAATATCCAATACCCACCTAGCATAAGCAATGGCGTCACGAACCGCACCATGCACCTGTGGAATACAGCGCAAGGTATAAGCATCCTGGACATGGCTTGGGTCATCGGTGCGGGTAAACTGGCTTCCCTCAAGCAGGGACCGCATATATCTCGCGCACTCGACTTGTCTGGGATGCGGTCTCAGTGCATGAATGCGATCGTCGAATGCTTTAGCGGTGCCATGCAGCGCTTCAACTGTGAGAGCGCCAGAGATATCGGCTGTCGCCGCAAGAATTTCAGCCCGGCAGGTGGCAAGAGTGCCAATGGCTGCCATCAATGAGGTACCATTGGTCAGTGCGAGCCCTTCCTTGGCAGCTAGTGCAACGGTTTCCAATCCTGCGCACTCCAAAGCTTTAGCGCCCGGGAGAATCTCTCCTTTGAATAGAGCTTCGCCTAGCCCAATCATTGGCAGTGCCATATGTGCCAAAGGCGCAAGATCACCACTTGCACCTAACGAGCCTTGACTGGGAACCACCGGATGCACTCGATGATTCAACATTTCGATCAACAGATCCACGGTCTGCTCACGAATACCAGAGTGCCCCTTCACCAGGGTATTGGCTCGAATGAGCATCATAGCACGGGTTGTGGGAACATCGAGAATTGGTCCCACCCCAACCGCGTGACTCATGATGATGTTGCGCTGGAGCTGCTCCACTTGATCAAGGGGAATTCGCTTATCCTTGAATGCGCCAAAACCAGTAGTAATGCCATAGGTGATTTCACCACGATCGAGCAGGGTCTGAACCGCTTCTGCCGCACGACGCACTTTTTCTCGCGCATCTTCCGAAATTACCACTTGGAGATCGTGTCGATATGCGACGGCTGTTACCTGTTCCAGGGTAAGG
The DNA here is from genome assembly GCA_039714055.1 of Chloroflexota bacterium. GTDB lineage: Bacteria > Chloroflexota > Anaerolineae > Promineifilales > UBA4811 > JBDLKB01. The sequence goes on along the minus strand of JBDLKB010000083.1, from coordinate 1,263 downwards.
TTTTCACCATCCAGTACAACTTGGTCCATTATGCATCTCCAGACGAAATTTCTTGATGTATTAATCCAGAATCATGGGGACATTGACCCCGCGTTCCTTTGCCACCTGAATCGCTATATCGTATCCAGCATCAGCATGCCGAACCACACCCATGCCCGGATCGCTGGTTAGCACTCGTTGCAACCGTACGTCTGCTTCGGGTGTACCGTCAGCAACGATCACCATTCCAGCATGCTGGCTGTAACCAATTCCCACCCCACCGCCATGATGGAAACTAACCCAGGTCGCTCCATTCACGGCGTTGATCAATGCATTGAGTATGGGCCAGTCTGATATGGCATCAGAGCCGTCCTTCATGCCTTCAGTCTCACGTCGAGGTGATGCTACCGAACCAGCGTCCAGATGGTCTCGACCAATGGCAATTGGAGCCTTGACCATTCCTGACGCAACCAGGCTATTGAGCAGGCGTCCTGCCTTGGCTCGTTCACCATAGCCAAGCCAACAGATGCGTGACGGCAATCCTTGAAATTCCACTTGCTTTTGCGCCATTTTTAGCCAGCGAATCAAATGCTCATCTTCAGTGAATAACTCCATCATTGCCCTATCAGTGACATAGATGTCCTCAGGATCACCCGATAGCGCCACCCATCGGAACGGACCTTTGCCTTCGCAGAACAGTGGTCTTATGTAAAGTGGCACAAAACCCTGGAAATCAAATGCATTTTCAACCCCAGCGTCATATGCTCTTTGTCTCAGGTTGTTTCCATAGTCGAATACTACACTGCCCTGCTCCTGAAAGGCTAACATAGCTTTTACATGATCTGCCATGGATTTCATAGAGCGGCGCTTGAACTCTTTGGGATCGTTATCCCTCAGAACAATGGCATCCTCAAAGGACATGCCTGCGGGATAATAGCGCAAAGGATCATGAGCGCTGGTTTGGTCAGTGACCACATCTGGTCTAACCCCACGCTCTACCAGCTCTGGAAGCACTTGGGCAGCATTCGCGACCAGACCCACGGATAGAGGCTCCAATTTCCCGAGAGCTTCTTCGACCCAAACCATGGCTTCTTCTAGATCATCAGTGATGCGGTCGACCTGTTTGAGCTCCAAACGTCGTTCAGCTCGCCAGCGATCCACCTCCACAATCAACCCCACACCCTCGTTCATGGTGACTGCAAGAGGCTGCGCTCCACCCATCTCACCCAAACCAGCGGTCAAGACAAATTTGCCTTTTAGACTCTTCCAGCCCTGACTATGAGC
>JBDLKB010000082.1:0-5864 GCA_039714055.1 Chloroflexota bacterium | reverse complement strand
TATTACTGGCATGTCAAAATACATGGCATTGATCAAGGTCAAGTTTATGGATATCGTGTAGAAGGTCCTTCTCGCCCCCACACCGGTGATCGATTCAATCCTGCCAAAGTATTGTTTGACCCATATGCCCGCTGTGCAGTCTATGGCGACAACTGGTCTCGCCAGGATGCGCTGGGAATGGAGCCCAATATTGCCTCATCGATCAAAGCCAAGGTGGTTGGCAATGGCGGCTATGAATGGGAAGAGGATCAACCACTGGGACATCCATTTTCCGATCTGGTGATATATGAGATGCATGTGCGCGGGTTCACACGGCATTCATCATCGCAGGTGGCGGATCCAGGAACCTTTACTGGAGTAATTGAAAAGATTCCATACTTGGTTTCCTTGGGAGTCAATGCGGTTGAATTGCTTCCAGTGCAACAGTACGATCCGCAAAGTGTTCCTGCTGGCAATCCCGATACCGGAGAACCACTGGTAAATTACTGGGGTTACGATCCCATCGCTTTCTTTGCCCCTCATCATGGGTACCGAAAACCCAATGAGGATCATTGCGTGGTAAACGAGTTCCGTGACATGGTGAAAGCGCTCCACCAGGCAGGTATAGAGGTGATATTAGATGTGGTGTTTAACCATACAGCGGAAGGGGATGAAACGGGACCCACTATAAGTTTTCGCGGCTTTGAGAACCGTGCCTATTACTTACTAGCAGATAACCCTGCTGAGTATCGTGATTACAGTGGCACCGGAAATACCTTCAAGTGCAACCACGCTGTGGTGCGCCGCTTGATAATGGATTCATTGCGTTATTGGGTGCAAGAGATGCACGTGGATGGATTCCGCTTTGACCTGGCTGCGATTCTTTCTCGGGATGAGTACGGTAAGCCCATGAAGAATCCGCCCATTCTGTGGTCGATTGAGTCTGACCCGGTGTTGGCCAAGACCAAGATAATTGCTGAAGCGTGGGATGCTGCTGGGCTGTATCAGGTGGGCTCATTTATTGGCGACCGCTGGGCAGAGTGGAACGGAAGATACCGGGACGATGTGCGTCGCTTTGTCAAAGGAGACGAAGGAATGGTGCCAGATCTGGCATCCCGTCTGATGGGAAGTCCTGATCTGTATCGTGATCCGGGACGTCAGCCTCACAGGAGCATCAACTTTATCACTTGCCATGATGGATTTACCCTTAACGACCTGGTCTCGTATGACAAAAAACACAATTTGGCAAACGGGGAAGAGAATCAGGATGGACATGACGCCAACTATAGCTGGAACTGCGGGGTAGAGGGGCGCACGGATGACCAACACATAGAACGAGTACGTATCAAACAGATCAAGAACTTTATCGCTATCTTGTTCTTGTCTCAAGGCACTCCCATGCTGCAGATGGGCGATGAGATGCGCCGGACGCAGGGGGGTAACAATAATGCTTACTGTCAAGATAATGAGATCAGTTGGCTGGACTGGGAGCTGTGGGAAAGGAACAATGAGATATTTCGCTTTGTCCAGGAGATGATTCGTTTCCGGCGTGATCATCCTTGTTTGAACGCAGAGGAGTTTGTCTCTGAGCGAAAACTACCTGATGGCTCGGGGAAACATGTCACCTGGCACGGGATAAGGCTGAATGAGCCTGACTGGAATTCTAATTCCCGCAGCATTGCTTTTCACATGCATGATTTTCCCAACGAGTGCGATCTATACATCATGATCAATTCATTCTGGGAAGATCTGAGTTTCGCTGTACCTGATCTCCCTGATGGAGTGTGCTGGGTTCGAGCTATTGATACCGCCAGGACCACACCCAATGACTTGATTACCAATATTCAAGAATCGACCAGCGTAGCACATGAATACAAGGTAGAAGCTAGATCTGTAGTTGTGCTCCGATCCGCAAACGCCGTGTGATAGAATTCATCCCATGCGCAAAGTCGTTCTTATAATAGCAGCTCTCCTAATTGTTCTCGTTGTATTGCTGGTCACAGCCGGTCGCGACTGGATGTTCGAATGTACCGGCGAGGAACAGATCCTTTCGCAGGTACGAGGAATGATGCAGTTAGGCTCAAGTTACTTGAGACCTCAACCCAAGACCTCTCCCAACGCCAACATTGCTTATGCTGATGTGAACCCATTTGGCATCAACACCTTTCTACAGGACGAAGTAGAGGTAACAAAGAGAGAACGCCAGGTATCTATGATCGCTGATGCGGGTTTTCATTGGATTCGGCAGGAATTTCAGTGGGAAGATATCGAGATTCACGGCAAGGGCGATTTCTCAGACCGGCGGAACTTTCCCGAGGGCATAGATTCATGGGCCAAGTATGACAATATCGTAGATTTGGCAGGGCAATATGGGCTGGAGATCATTGCCCGCCTTAGCAATCCGCCGGCTTGGTCACGGGTGAACGGAGATGATGATGGTGCTATGGCTCCGCCCGATGATCTAGCAGATTATGAAGACTTTGTTTCTGCGGTTGTTGATCGCTATCAGGGTAGGATTACATTCTTCCAGGTGTGGAATGAGCCCAACATCTATCCCGAATGGGGGGAGCGCAACGTAGATCCTGAGGGATACACCGAGTTGTTGTGCCGTGCTTATGATGCCATCAAGACAGCAAATCCAGATGCGGTAGTGCTCAGTGGGGCATTAGCTCCAACCCTGGAGCTTAGCGGGCGAAACATGAACGATCTGGTTTTCCTGCAGCGCATGTATGATGCCGGTGCTAAAGATTGTTTCGACATCTTGACTATGCAAGGATACGGTCTCTGGTCAGGACCTACGGACAAGCGACAGAAACCTACATCCATCAATTACGCTCGCAATGTACTGGTAAGAGATCTGATGGTGCAGAACGGCGATGAGAATAAGTCAATCTGGATCAGCGAGATGAATTGGAATCCAGTTCCTGATGAGGTGATGACACAGGGGATATACGGCCAGGTAACTCCCGAGCAGGCCGCGAGGTATGCTGCCTTGGCATATGAACGGGCCGATGACTGGCCCTGGATCGGAGTGATCAATTACTGGTTCTTCAAACGGGCAACAGATCTGGAAAAGGACCAGGAATGGTACTACTTCCGCATGGTTGAGCCGGATTTTACCCCGACGCCAGCTTATGAGGCGATGAAGAACTATATCCTCCAACATGACAAGTTTGGGCAGTAACAGCGGTTCGCGCACACGCAAGATCTTAATCGTTCCTATCCTGCTCGTTCTTCTTCTTGCTGCCGGCCTGAGATTCTATCGTATTGATGCGCAATCCTTCTGGAACGATGAAGGTAACAGTGTGCGCCTGGCAGAGCGCAGTCTTGCTCTCATAGTAGAAGGTTCTGCTGGCGATATCCATCCTCCGCTCTACTATATGATCCTCAAGGGGTGGCGGACGATTCTGGGAACAAGTGAATTCGCTGCCAGGTCGCTATCAGCCGTCTTAGGGGTTGCTCTAGTTCTGGTGATCTTTCTTCTAGGTCGGAAACTGATCAACTCGGTGACAGGTTTGATAGCAGCGTTGCTTGCTGCGGTAAATCCATTGCAGGTGTATTACAGTCAGGAAGCACGATCCTATATTTTGGTCTCGCTATTGGGTGCGATTGCAGTATATGCCGCGCATGCAATCTATGGAAAATGGAACGAGTCTGCTGAATCGCAAAAGCCCAAAGATGATATTGTTCTCTGGATGCTTGTATACATCGTGGCTACTACGGCAGGTTTGTATACCCACTATCTCTTTCCCCTCATTATTCTTGCGGTGAATCTCATCGTATTACTGAGCTTGCTTGGGCGCAGATTGGTTAGGGAAGCGATGATCTTGGTGTTCCTCAATGCGATCGCACTGATTCTATATATTCCATGGATATCAATTGCGTTTCGTCAACTCACCACGTGGCCTTCATCAGGTGAGATGCAGAGCGTAGGTAGTGCGTTAGTCACTGTTTTTCGCACCTTGAGCCTGGGGATTACTGTTGTCCCTCAAGCGACCAGGATTGCCCTGCTTGGATTTGGTTTCTTGTTAGCTCTGGGGTTGATGCCGAGGAAGAACATAAGGAATCCACAACTCATTCTGCTAGCGCTCTGGCTGCTTCTGCCCATTGCGATCATCCTGATGCTTGACATGCTCAAGCCAGCTTTCCTGAAATTCCTTCTCGTAATCAGCCCTCCGTTCTGCATTCTAGTGGCAAGGGGAATCGGATTTACCTTGAGAAGTGGCGCCAATGTGCGCCGTGCCCTGCTCTTGCCAACGGCGCTTTCATTAGGCATGATGATCTCGTACAATGTTGATGCTTTGCACAATCTCTACCACGATCCAGCATATGCCAGAACAGACTATAGAGGTATGGCGCAGACGATACAAGAGACCTTTCGCGATACTGATGCCATAATCCTCAACGCTCCGAATCAATGGGAAGCGTTCACTTATTACTACCATGATGTTGACCGGGTTTACCCTCTGCCGCTTGAGCGCCCAGCACAGAAGGAATCGCTGTACAGCGCTCTAGAAAACATCAAGGACAAGCACGACAGGGTGTATTGTCTATTTTGGGCAGAGCAGGAATCAGATCCTGACCGGCTGGTGGAACACTGGCTTGATGATCATGGATACAAAGCCCGTGATGAGTGGTGGGGAGATGTCCGCTTTGTGGTTTACGCCTTGGCTGAAGGTCCAGCAGCAGAGCCGGACTTTGAGGTCGATGTGTTATTCGGCGAACACATCCGACTCGAGGGGTATTCATTGGTGAGTGATAGATTAATGCCCGACGATGTTATCCAATTGACTCTATTCTGGCAGGCGACAGAGACTATTGAGGAGCGTTATAAAGTTTTCCTTCATTTACTATCACCAGAAGGTCAGCCTATCTCCCAGCGCGACAGCGAACCCGGTGGGGGGTTGTCGTTAACGAGCACCTGGGAGCCTGGAACGACAGTGAAGGACAATCATGGAGTGCTTGTGCCGCACGACGTTGAGCCCGGGACATATCAGCTTGTGCTAGGTCTTTATCCACTGCACGATCCCAATGCCAGACTGCCGGTAGTCCGCGACGGCATGCCCGTGGGCGACACATTACCAATCAGCCATATAGTGGTCACCTCCAACCCCTGACAACATCTCTGATCCACGCCTGTAAGTGAATTACATCACAAGCGTAGGAAATCTGTAGGGTAACCGTTTCCCTCGCGTCCAGCGAGTGCCCCTCCATATACGGAAAATAATAGTTGAAGAGTGAATTCTCTTCTTCTCCTCCTTTTGAGAGAGCCGGGGTCGGCGCCCGGCTCTCGTCGCGTTTAGCTTGTTTCCTCTCTGGATGAAGCTACAATCCACCGCTATGAGCCCATCATCCTCGCAACGTCGCATTGCGCGCGCAGCCAGCATTGTAATGGTTGCCACCTTGGGGGCGCGTTTATTGGGGTTGTTGCGGCAGATGATCATTGGCCATTTTTTTGGCACCTCTCTAGATATGGATGCCTTTGCCGCCGCAAACGTGGTGACTGAAACTCTGTATCTTGTGGTCGCTGGTGGTGCGTTAGCATCGGCTTTCATACCAGTCTTTACCAGTCTTCTGGCTCGGGACAAGTGCCAAGACGCATGGCATCTGGCGAGTCGAACCATAAACCTTATATTCATTTTTGTCCTTGCCCTTTCTCTCTTAGCCGGCATATTTGCTCGTCCAATCGTGGTGGGGCTGTTAGCCCCCAACATGTCTCAAGGGGGCCAAGTACTCACTATCGAGCTGCTGAGGATAATGCTTGTTGCCACTGTCATCTTTAGTGTCAGTGGCCTTCTGATGGGTATCTTAAATGCCCACCAGCACTTTATACTTCCAGCGATAGCTCCCATGATGTACAACCTAGGGATAATCGGCGGAATCCT
>JBDLKB010000081.1:0-5878 GCA_039714055.1 Chloroflexota bacterium | reverse complement strand
CACGGCAATGAATCCATTGCGAATGACTTCCTGCAGGTCTACTATTTTGACCTCAAGCTCATGGTCATGGTCGATCAAGCGATGGTTGTCATCCTGGAGTCCCATATAGTTTTTCAAAGCGCAGGTGATCTTGGTCCATGGATGAGCCTTGAATTTGGGAGCATTGGCAAAGAATTGACAGCGGTCAACCATCTCGGGGATATAGACGAGATCGCGCAACGCATCTGGATGTCTTAGTCTGCGCTCCACTTGCGGCATTTCTTCAAAATGAGCCGGCTTGACGCCATTCTTCTTCAACACTGGATAATATCCCGCGTCAGAGAAACCATGCCTTGTAGGTATGGTGATGCCGCATCGTTCACCGAATCTCAACTCGGTGATACTGTCGTATTCCTTGAGGGCGCGGATGTATCCATCGATGAATTCCGGTCTGGTAAAGGCATGCGGAAAGTATTTCTGATGAGCGATGACGGTGTTGGGTTTGAGGATGGTCAGCCCTGCGGGCTCTATTTCCAAGCTCTGCATTCCCTCGCGGATCAAATTGTGAATGCGATCCACATTGTAACTGTCACAGTGGCGAATGATGACTTGGGAGCGTGTCATTGAATGAGTGGAGTTGATGTAATTGTAGTTGGTGGGATATCAATGATACTCGAGCAGATTAGTCTTCCTCGGCAGCTGCGAAATAGTAACCTTTTCCGCGAACAGTTCTCAACAAGCGGGGTTTGCTTGGATCTTCCTCTATTGACTCTCGTACCCAACGAATGTGAACATCCAGTGTGCGAGTGTCGTCCATGTATTCTGTCATCCAAACCTTGTACATCAACTGCTTTCGAGTGATGGTTTGATTGGGATGACGCATAAGGATCTCTAGCAATTTGGCTTGCTTGGGAGTCAACCGCTGCTCAGTGCGACCGTTCTGGATTGAACGTTGATCCAAATCCAATATTATCGGACCACAGGAAAGAATTGTGCCTTCCGCTGAGGGCATTAGATAGTTGATGCGATTGATGAGCTTGCGAACGGTGAACGGTCTTTTGAGATAGACCTGAGCATGCACCGAGGTCGGTGGTTGTGAATCAAATGCGAGAATAAAGATGATAGGTATGCGAGGGGCAGCGCTGCGCATGAGGTTGCAGACTCGAATCCCACTGGAGCCATAAATCAAAGCGTCTAGGACGATAACATCAGGGCGGATAGCGTTGAGTAGTTCCCGAGCATGGCGACCGGTCTTGGCTATTGTTACCTGATATCCCTTCTCCTGTAGTGGGCCGCTGAAAGATCGAGAATCGGAACCTCGTCCTTCAATCAGCAGCACGTGAGCGATATTCGCCATAGCTGATTGTGGAACCTTAAAGAAAGCGCGTAGGTGAGATTATACGTAAATGAAAATCAGGCGCAATAGGTGCGCCTGATCTTTAAGAAATCGAGCCCTTGGTACTCGAAGAAATCGTCTATTTGGAATCGTTCAAAGATTCCTTTTGTAACCGCTGGAGTTCTTCTATTTGTTCTTCCAGGTCTTCAATGCGCTGGAGATGGAAACCCTTGATAGAGTGTTTTGGCAGGCTAGCCTCGAGCTCTGCCAGCTCTTGCTCTAGATTGGCGATCTGTTGGTTGAGTTGACCAATACTCATGTCTTTTGCTCCACAACTACTGGTCGAGTGATAGCGCCGCCAATGCATTCCGGGATGCAGTCAAGGCAAGCCATGCAGCGATGCCCGTCTATGAACGGTGCTTCTCCCCGGTCAATAATACGGATCGCTTTCACTCGACAGACTTGGCGTGCGAGACAAGGGTCGCAAACTAGGCAAAGCGATTCATCCAATACGGGGATCCCCTTTTTACCAGGCAAGAGATTCACTTCAAATGGTCCTCAAATGATTAATGCAGCCAACACTCTATGTTTGAGCATCGAGCCATCGCTGGGCAGCTATGGCTGCTGCTGCCCCCATACCGGCAGAAGTGATCACTTGCCGGAAGGTTGGATCACCTGCTTCACCTGCTACCCAGATCCCTTCTACATTGGTCAGCATCTCTCCATCATGCTTGATGTAACCATGGTCGTCGATATCGATTTGTCCCTCAAAGATGGAGGTATTTGGAAGGTGACCGATCAGGATGAATACACCGTCAACTGAAAGATCAGAGAGCTCGTTGGTCTTTACATTCTTGAGTTTGACATATTCCAATGAATCTTGTCCTTCGATTGATTCAACCACGGAATCCCAGATGAATTCGATCTTTTCGTTCTCTCTGGCACGTTGCTGCATCGCAGGTCCTGCACGCAGTTCGTCTCGCCGGTGAACGATGATCACCTTGCTGGCGTGTTTGGTGAGGTAGAGTGCCTCTTCCAGCGCGCTGTCTCCTCCACCGATTACCGCAACCTCTTTGTCCTTGAAGAACCAGCCGTCACATGTAGCACAATAGCTTACACCACGTCCGGTCAATTCCTTTTCACCCGCTACCCCGAGCTTGCGAGGGGAAGCTCCAGTGGCGATGATGATCGAGCGAGCGGTATAGGTACCGTTGTAGCCCACTAGCGTAAAGGGTCGCTGTTTGAAATCAACAGCGGTAACCGAATCCATTTCCATTTTAGCGCCGAACTTGACTGCGTGCTGCTGCATTCGCTCAACCAGTTCGGGACCGGTGATGCCATCGGGGAAGGCAGGATAATTGTCAACCTCCCATGTGGTAGCTACTTGTCCGCCAATCTCGTGACCGGTGAGGATGAGTGGATTCAGTTCCGCGCGTGCAGCGTACAGTGCGGCAGCATATCCTGCAGGACCACTGCCGATGACGATAATATCGTGGATACGATCCTCTTTTAGCTCATCTTTTGTTGGCATTGAAAATTGAAGACTCATCATTTACTCCTGATTATCTGTAATTTGTGATGTGTGTCTATTTAGGTGTATTCTGCCAAATCCAATGATTGCAGAAGTCGCTCTCTCACCTGTCTTGGAAGGTGAAGATCAGATGTCTCTTGAAATAGGTGGATTGTCTTGCGAAGAGAATCTACCATGACTCGGCAGTTTTCACAGCCAGCCAAGTGAGCTTCTATCTCTTTGCACAGTTCCTGCGCTGCTTCGCCCGAGATATAGTCGGAAAGGTCAGCTAAAAGATCACCGCAATTGTGATGTTCGATCATGCTACTGCTCCGTGACTCGTTCGCTGAAATAAACAACAAGTTTCTGGCGGAGATGCAATCGTGCCCGTAGCAGACGAGACTTTACTGCTGATATTGAAAGCTCCAGTGCTTTTGCTGTCTCTGCTGTTGAGTAGTTCTCGATATCTCGTAGAATGAAGACGACTCGCAATGTGTCGGGCAGGGATGCTATGGCATCTTCCAATTTGACGCGCGCCTCTTGATCCAGCAGCTCTGATTCGGGACGTTCGATCCAGTCGCTGCTTAGGTCGACTCGCATGAGGTTCAACTCGTCTGTTAGATCCAAGAGAATATCGGAACGCTCCTTGCGGCGCATTTTCATCAACGCCTGATTGGCTGCGATACGATAGAGCCAGGTGCCCAAGCTGGATTCCCCCCGGAAATTCGATATATGACGAACGGCTTGTAAAAAAGTCTCTTGCAGGATTTCTTCCGCGTCGTGTTGATTCTGCATCATGCGGTATGCCAAGTTGTATATGTGCGAAGAGTGTTCGTCCACTAACTGGGCGAATGCGTCTCGATCGTTGTTTTTCAAACGAAGAACCAGGCCCTTTTCCTGATCGGCTTTGGTGTTTACCATTATTGATTCTATGACTTGCTCGCTTAGAGTTAAGCAAGCCGAGTGTTAACCTTGATATTGGTATGTTCACTGCGATTGTATCACCATTCTACTCGGACTGCTTAAAGCGCTGATACGACTCAATTGCAGTCACGTTTGTTCCTTGCAATTGACATGTGGACCGCCGGCAGTCTTGTTTGTTTTTCCATTGTATTTGATGCTGATATCGACGGAAGGATTCAAGTCATTACCAACTATGTTCCGCCTTGATTCATTGTCTAATCAAGCCGATGAAGCATGGTTGACAGTCACATTGTCGATTGCTATAGTTGTTGAGCATGAACACTGATGATCCCAGCGAGTGTATCTGGGAACCCACTCATAAACCTTCGTTCTGGCGGCGGATCAACCAGAACTGTCTCTTCGGCAACACCCCTTGATCGTATTCCTTGTAATCACCCTGTTGATTGCTGCCAACGCCTTGTACGTTGCCGCAGAGTTCTCTAGCATCAGTTCACGCCGCACACGCATGGTGCAGATGGCTGGGGAAGGAAATCGCGCCGCTTCGTCAGTACTGGCGATAATTAACTCCCCCAAAAGACTGGATAATTTCATTGCAGCCTGTCAATTGGGAATCACTGTATCAAGCCTGACATTGGGTCTGTACGGGCAATCCCGTTTGGCAGACATTCTTCGACCTTGGCTTTCCAGTTGGACTGGAGTTCAAGATGTAGTGGCAGAATCTACTTCTGTCATCGTGGTATTGGTCATTTTGACGACATTGCAGGTACTCTTGGGAGAACTGGTACCAAAATCGATTGGCGTTCGATATCCGGAGCGGTTGGCAACAATCACTGTACCTCTGGCGCGAATGACCGCTATTCTGTTTTCACCATTGACTTGGTTCTTTAACGGCACGGGAAACTTGCTTCTCAAGCTGCTATCCATTGGCGACCGAACTGAATCGATTTCAACTCCCCATCCGGAAGAAATCGGTATGATGGTCTCCGAAAGCGCAGAAAGCGGGTTATTGGATGGTGACGCGGAATATATACTGCGCAACATATTGGCATTTGGCAATCTTACGGCAAAGCAGGTGATGATTCCTCGCCCCAGGATTGAAGCGGCATCAATCGACGCTTCTCCTAATGAATTACTATCTCACTTGGCGGATTCTGCCTATACCAGATTGCCAATTTACCGAGACAGGCTAGACCACATTGTTGGGTTCATTCACTTGAAGGATCTATTCAGGGTATGCCATCAACCATGTGATGAAGCACCAACCCTAGAATCAATAGTGCGCAATGTGCCATTTGTTCCTGAGACGATGCCGGTGGACGAACTTTGGAATGTTCTGAACCGGGATCGCCATTACATGGCAATTGTGTTTGATGAATACGGTGGCACTGCTGGCTTGATCACACAAGAAGACCTCATCGAAGAAGTGTTTGGTGATCTGCAGGATGAATTTGACGATGAAGGACCATTAGTTGTTCATCAAGATGACCATTCGTTGATTCTTCGGGGCGACCTGATGATCGAAGACATTAATGAATTGATCCTCATCAATCTTCCCACTGACCGTGCCAACACCATCGGTGGTTTGGTTAGCCAGAGTCTTCAAAGCCGACCTCGAGTAGGAGACACCATCAATGTATCCGGTGTATCCCTGGAAGTGGTTGAAGTAGAGGACCTGGCAATCAATCGGGTCTGCTTACGAATCGAGGTGGAAGGCGTTCCTCCCCAGGAGCCCAGCTAATAAGATGTTGATTCCGATACTGGTTAGCATCGTACTGATCGCGATAAATGGACTCTATGTAGCAGCAGAGTTTGCAATTATCGGGGTGCGCAAGACACGCATCTCCAAGCTGGCGAAGGAAGGAAACAAGGCTGCTGCGGTCATTTATGGAGTGTTGGATGATCCTATTAAACAGGATCAATACATTTCCACAGCGCAGTTGGGAATCACACTCGCCAGCCTGGGGCTAGGTATGTATGCAGAGGAAGCGATTGCGGGCTGGCTAATTGGTCCTGCTGAACACATTTTCCATTTGACGGAGAGCGCAGCCCACGGCGTTGCTGCTGCGGTAGCTTTGGGCATTTTGACCTTTTTACACGTTGTTATTGGCGAGATGGTGCCTAAATCCCTA
>JBDLKB010000080.1:0-5904 GCA_039714055.1 Chloroflexota bacterium | reverse complement strand
GCCATGTAACTGGCTTGGTTCAGTCGCTAGAATTAAATCTCTTTCTTGCTGCCCCTTGTCACCGTAACGGCCTACTTTTGTTGCTGGATTAGACGGTATATTGCACTATGATTGGCAAGAGTGGTTACTGCCCAGGAGGCAGTATATGAATACAGTCCTCTCGGAACTCCAATCCCACGTCTGCTCCCACCGGATGCAATACCATACGCGTAGGATCCGTCTCCACCACTATAATTGTCGTATCATCCACCTGAACATCATACTCGATCATATCCCCCAAGTATGACACCCGGTGTACCGTTGCCTTGACCGCATTTTCATGGGGCACAATCTGGATCATCTCCGGACGTACAACCAAAGTCACTTTGTCTCCGTCATTGATATCAGTTCTAACATCAGCTAACTTGATCGGCTGACCAAAGGCACTCACCACTGCCGAGCCATCAGAAACTTGCTGCACCATACCGGGAACGAAATTTGCCCGGCCTATGAAATCAGCCACGAATCGGGTGCTGGGGTGGCGATAGACCTCGGTAGGCGATCCGATCTGTTCGATTATTCCCTCGTTCATCACCACAATCCGGTCCGAAAGGGTCATAGCTTCGATCTGGTCGTGGGTTACGTACACGCTGGTGATTCCCAACTGCTGTTGGATGCGGCGAATCTCGGTGCGCATCTGCACCCGCAGTTTGGCATCCAGGTTTGACAGCGGCTCATCCATCAGCAGTACTTTTGGCTCCATGATCAGAGCTCGTGCCAGTGCGACACGCTGTTGCTGCCCTCCAGAGAGTTGATTCGGGGCGCGTTGATCAAGCCCGGTGAGTTCAACCAGTTGTAATGCCCGATCCACTCTATTCTGGATTTCATCTTTAGAAAGGCGCTGTACCTTCAGCCCATAAGCTACGTTCTCATAGACATTCAGATGGGGGAATACCGCATAGCTTTGAAAAACCATCGACATATCTCGACTATGTGGCGGAAGTTCGTTAATCACCTCCCCGTCCAAAAAGATATTGCCCCTGTTGGGAAACTCAAAGCCCGCAATTAGCCTCAGTGTAGTAGTCTTGCCGCATCCAGATGGTCCGAGCAGCGTAACCAGCTCACCTTCGTTGATCTCCAATGAGACGCCATCGACCGCGGTCACTTCTCCCACCCCGCCTCGTGTAACAAACGTCTTGACTATATTCTCTAGTGCCAGATACATACTGTCTCCTAATTTACGCCCGAAGGCTCAGGTCAACGTCTCCCCGTCCTTGGAAGACCTTGGCGGTAATGTAATAGAGGAAGCCAATGGCGAGCAAAACTAAAACAATGATTGTTGAGGAGTATGCCGCCGCAAAGCTGATACCTCCTTGTTCCCATTCGCTAAGAATGGATGCGGTTACTATGCGCCAACGCGGGCTCACCAAAAAGATGATGGCAGAAAGGCTGGTCATATGACGAGTGAAACTGAATATCAACCCTGCCAAGAGAGCTGGAGTGATCAAGGGTATGGTCACTTTGCGGAAGGTGTACTGTACGTCTGCTCCAAGGCTATTGGAAGCTTCCTCGATCGAAGGATCGATCTGTTGTAATGCTGCCACTCCAGCACGCACTGAGGCGGGCAAACTGCGTACTGCATACGCGGCAATGATGACATACGGCGTGCCTGTCAACGCAAGTGGTCCGTCGAGCCTGCCAGCCAACCCATAGAGCGATCCGCTTAGACCCATCAACACTACCGTCATTGCCAAGCGGAATTGCGGCTTTACTCGGTTTACCAGAATCATCGAGGCAAAGAAATATGCAATGGCGAGAATGGGTAGCGGTATCTGGAACGGAACCTGAGCATAGTCTGAAAATTGGTATACCGCATTTGCCGCGAAATCACTCTGCAATGTCAAGCTAAACCGAGCAATGGGCTGACCTACATATTGGATCAGGTCCGAAACCAAGATGTACCCACCCATTGAAAGACCGATCCAACCAGCACGTTTGTCTTTCTGCAGCAGTAAATACCACAGGCCTATTGCTACAAAAGCGCCGCCAACAATGTACAGTACCGTTAATTCTCCGAGAACCGACACCAATAGACGAAATCCTATTACGAGTGACGTGCCCAAAACCAGCGCGATTATCCGTTCACGTGACCCCTTGAATACGGTGTATGCCAAGAATAATGCCATTAGTACGTACAGCGCTACTATCAGGATCCAAGAAGATGTACTGAATGAAAGCACAAAACCCATACCCAAGATGGTACCAGGCACTGCTGCTCCGAGATTGGAACCAAAGTCAAGCACCTCTTTTCCGCTAAAGACCTTTCGCACCACCAGGAATGCAATAACCATTCCCAACAAGCCCGCCACTGGCGTGGCAAGTATGCTCAACAGTGTCGTGTCCAGGATGGCCTCGATTCCTCGTCCCAGCATCAATCGCCAATGATCCAATGTGGGAGTGAAATCAATTCCCCACACCTTGCTAAAGGATCCGACCAGGATCGAGACATACAACACCACGATCAATGCTATGACTAAATAAGTCACGCTGATGAACGACCATCGCGTAAATGGTTCCTTGACCAGAATCTGACCTCCGGTGGGCTTTCCCGTCACCGAAATATAGGAACGGCGGCTGACCCAATATCGCTGGACCAAGAACACAATCACCGTGGGAATCAATAGCACCAGTGCCAAGGTTGATGCCTTCTGGTAATCGTATTCACCTGCCACCGCCAGAAACACCTGAGCCGAAAGCACGGTCACATTACCTGAAATGAGAAGGGGATTTCCCAGGTCTGCCAGTGATTCAACAAACAACAGCAAGAATGAACCGGCTAAACCGGGAATGAGCAATGGCAGGGTCACCGTACGGAAGATATGCCACTTGGATGCACCGAGACTGTGAGCCGCCTCCTCCATGGATGGATCCAACCTCTCCAGCATAGCGCGGATGATCAGATATGCCACCGAGAAGAAGGTGATAACCTGTACAAACACCATCCCGTCCATGCCATAGATATCATTTGCGCCTTGCGGGAAGGTCATGCCCAAGAACCGGCGTGATATCATCCCATTTCGCCCAAATAGGAGTATGGTAGACATGGCGATGGCAAATGGAGGCGACACCGTTGGAATCAACGCCATGATGTGGATCCATCGTTGTCCCGGTGGATTACAGCGAACCATGGTGTAGGCAAAGATGAAACCGAGGAATGTACCACCACTGGCTGTAAGTACACCCATGATCAAGGTATTGAAGAACACCTCACGGGAGAACGGCCCAAAGTATGGATCCACAAAGCGAGCAAAATACTCTATGCTGTAGCCGCCTTCCTTGTCGAAGAATCCCCTAATCATTGCCCGAAAGAGCGGAAAGAAGACGAACAAGAAAAGAAAGATGCCAGTTACCAACAAACTCATCAGCAGAACAGGATCACGACCTATCAGCACAAACTCTTGGAAACGGCGGCGGAGATTATTACTCCAAGTTGATCCTTTAGCTGACGTCTCGGTCATTGGCGATACCTCGATAAGTTATCACTAGCAGTATAATGGCACAGGGCAGGCGAGCATCCGTCTGCTCACCCGCCCTGTTATCTGGTTGGAAAGGTAAGATTATTTCTTCAGGTTGTCAGCAGCCGAGATCTCGTTGGTGAACTTGTCCACGAATTCTTTCTTGTGGGATCCAGCCCATTCGAAGTCATAATCGATAATGTTCACTTCCAGCAGCTCTGGGTACTTCATCTCAACACCACCGACTGTCGGTCCTTGGTATGCTTTGTACTTGGGCCCCAGCGCTTGCGCTTCTGCAGTTAGTGCCCAGTCGAACCACTTTTCTGCTGCGTCCATGTGCTTTGCCCCTTTGACAATAGCCATTCCACCGATTTCGTACCCTGTCCCTTCCTCAGCGAAGGAGAGTTCCAAGGGTAGGCCGGTTTCAATCTGTTTCACGATATCGTGAGCGAAGACTATGCAAACCGCAGCTTCACCCGCGCCAACGAACTTGGCTGGTGCAGAACCAGACTTTGTGAACTGAAGCATCTGACCAGCATACTTTTCGGCAAACTCCCATCCCTTCTCCTCGCCCATCATCTGCAAGATGGTGGCCAAAGCGGTATAGGACGTGCCGGATGTGGATGGATGTGCTACCAGTACCTGTCCTTTGAATTCAGGTTTCAGCAGATCATCCCAAGACGTGGGAGCTTCAAGGCCCGGGTTAGCTGCTAAGAAATCGGTGTTGGTGCAGAATCCCAGGGCGCCGAGATAAATGCCAGCCCAGTAGTTGTCCGGGTCTTTGTATTTATCCAGGTCCAGCAGGTTTTTGTAGTTGGGCGAGTCGTAAGGAACATACATGCCCTCTTGCTTGCCGGCGATGTATGTGTCAATAGGTCCTCCCCACATGATGTCAAATTGGGGATTATCCTTCTCCGCTTCCAGGCGAGCTAATGCTTCACCTGTTGACATGCGAACATAGTTGACGGTGATGCCGAACTCGGCTTCAAATTCCTGCTTCATGCCCTGGCACCATTCCTCCTGAGGAACACAAAGCAGATTCAATTCCTTGCTCTCCTGCTCCTGACAGCCAACCAGGGCAAGCAGAGTTATAAGAGCTACAAGTACTATCAATGATTTGTTCTTTGTCACTTCATTCTCCTTCGGCTAGGTGTAATTAAAGATCTAGGGAACAGCATCATTACTATCAGCTGATACATGCACCTCCTTCAACTATAGTTTGTTCAGTGAGTAAACTAAGAACTCTTAAATATATTCCATTTCTGAAATAAAGTCAAGTCTTTTCATGTTGTCATGTCAGTTAAAGGGGATACGTTCTCCTCGCCATTCACAACCCGTGAAACAGTCATGAGCGATACTCCAGCCTCACGCGCTCCGTCTGCCATTGTAATGCGTTGAGCCGTATGCCTCCTGAAAGAGTATCTGTTAACGCTCACGTTAGGGGAAAATTCAGTATATTTGGATTTGAGTCTGGTGCCAAGTAGGAAATGCTTTATTGTCAGTAAAAGATGATAGGTGAACCGTTTAAAGCTGAAAGGTGAACTTTATGAAGTTGAAAGGTGAACTGGTCACGATAGAGTACCTCCCAGTCGATATCACGATTTGGTAGGAACGGAATGACTCAGTTACACAAGCAGTTCACAGACAACCAGGTCAAAATGCTGCTCTATGGGTAGACACAATGTAGCCAATCATTATAGAGGGCAATTAACAGAAGCACTAAAAGGGAAACCCTATTCAGTTGTATTGTTGGAAGAGGTCGAGAAAGCACATGTTGAAGTTATTAATCTCTTTCTGCAGGTATTTGATGGCGGACGATTAACGGACTCACGAGGACGTGTGATTGATGCAAAGCACGCATTATTCATTATGACTAGCAATCTAAGGATTAGCCGACGTTTGGGTTTAGCTCTTGAACACACTCATGACCAGGATATTATCGATGCTGTACATTCTCACTTCAGACCTGAGTTGATTAATCGAATGGATGAGATTGATCATTTCAAACCATTAGCGCTTTAGCATGTGATAAAGATTGCCGAGAATCAAATAACACGTTTGCAAGACAAACTGCGAACAGAACACACCATTGATCTTTCTCTGACCGACGAAGCGATTACCTGGTTGGCACAGCGAGTTCATGATCCATCTAGGGGTGCAAGACCTTTGAGCCGTTTGATCGACAAGAAGGTATTGGATCGAATCAGCGCTATGCTACTATCAAAACAACTCCGGAGGAATTACAGGTTACAGATTGATGTTCAGCAAGGCAAATTGGATTTCACTGTAGAACAATGTGAGGGGGACTGATATTATGGATGGTGACGTCTACTCGCCCCGCGCTCGCATCCACGCCTTGCCTTTGGGAGAGAGCATGTAAACCATCCCCTTATCAGAATCACCACTTTGC
>JBDLKB010000079.1:0-5911 GCA_039714055.1 Chloroflexota bacterium | reverse complement strand
AACGGAATGATTGAGATAGATGCTAGAGCAAACACAGTAAGATGTGACCAATGTAAAAAGTGTCCCAAGATCGCTATTGGAAACAACACCAGTAGATATCGGGTCTTCATCGAGAAACCTCCCATTGAGTAAATGGAATTCCACTATGTATGAACAGATCTGAGGGCGCAGAGTTCGGCGCAGCCAGGTCGAGTGCAAGCGGATCAATATGGGCGTAGAAAGGTGTTGCGCCTGCCGGCTCACCATCTAGTTCTACCTGCATTTCATCCGTCGGTCTTATCAGCACTCGCCGCCCCCGAAGATGGATAGTACTAGCACTCATCATATGCCTTGCCGTCAAGAGACGTGCTACATGTCCTAGAGTATCGCGGAATACTTTACCGCGAAACAACCACACGTCGAGTTTGCCGTCGTCCAGATGACCCGTCTGAGACAATTGCACAAAACCACCGCCATACAGTCGACTGTTTGTGACCAAAGCTATAACAAAGGTTCCATTTATTTCCTGTGAGTCCACTCGCACCTGCGCTCGAATGCCTGGGTAACGGACGGCGCGTGGGACTCCAAGAAGAATGTAGGATATCCAGCCGAACCGACGACCAGTCAACTGCTTGATCCACTTGGGACGCGGTTCTATCTGTTCAATTACGTGACCACTAAGACCCAATCCAGCCCACGAAATGAAATGGTAACCAGACTCCGAGTACTTGGTGCTGAATGCTTTACCCAAGTCGATTCGGTGAATATTACCAGCTCGGATGTCTTCTGAAACCTTGATCGGATCTGGTTGGTGAAGAGCCACCGTAGGGGTGAGATGTAATAGTTTGGCGAACACGTTAGCAGTGCCTATAGGGATTATTGCCAAGACAATATTGGTTCCAGCTAGACCGGTTGACACCTGACCAACAGTGCCATCTCCACCCATCACCAGAACCATGTCGGCATCTGATCCAGCAATCTCTGCTGCGATTGATGCAGCATGCCCTGGATGCTCCGTCGCCCTTGTTTCTACGCGCCATCCCTTGGTTTGCCAAAAGTTCACTATCTGGTTCACATAGTCGTGAACATCCTCGGGACCCGCAATTGGATTGTAGACAACTACCAGATTCAGCGCCATGTCCGAATTATAGAGTGCTGCAATACATTAGCCAAGCTTGTCTGTGACCTATGCCGCTGGTATAATGCCCGCGAATTGCCATCCTAGCTCAATCGGTAGAGCAGGCGCTTCGTAAGCGTCAGGTT
This sequence comes from Chloroflexota bacterium, assembly GCA_039714055.1. GTDB lineage: Bacteria > Chloroflexota > Anaerolineae > Promineifilales > UBA4811 > JBDLKB01. The sequence continues at coordinate 4,669 of JBDLKB010000079.1, read as the reverse complement.
ATCGGTTCAAGTCCGATGGATGGCTTTACACTCAATATAAGCACCACTCAGAGAGTTAGCCTCGATTGAATCAATCAAAATCACCATCCCTATCAAGTTCACGAGCATGGAGAATCCTAACATCTCCTCGACTCTTGTTGGTGTGGATTATTCTTATTCTGCTGTTTGTCCTTACTGCCCAGTTAATTCCTCAAATACCAAAATATGCATTATCGAATCCGGTTGGTATAGAAAACTGGCTTTCCGCGAATCGATCCAGGCTAGGGGGTTTCGGTGATTTTCTCATTTCCATCGGAGCGCTTTCGATAGGTCAAAGTGTTTGGTTGCGGTTGATTCTAGCAGGCACCCTTTTATCATTGATCCTGGTTTCTTATGAGACATTATGTGGGCTAGTGGGGATTTCACCGTCACAACAAACACTGACAGTCCGCACTGTTTCATCGCCACATTCACCTGGCGAAACATTGGATAGATTTGTCTCTCATCTTAGACCATCCAAAACGGTTACTAGTTTAGGCGATGGTTCCAAGTGGTTCGGCAACCAATTGGGATCAATTCTTCGTTTGGTTATTCTAATTGTAGCCATGCTTTCTATCCTTGCCTTCTTCTGGAACAACATAGCTGGATGGCAAACGGAACCGACAGTGTTGCTCCCAGGAATCACTGTCTTGAAGCTACCAAGCGGCAGTAGTGCGGTTTTAGATCAGTTAAACATAGAATGGCAACTAAATCCCGAGGAAACGATTGCACAGGCGCACCTTAAAGTCTCCCCAGAGTATTCCAAAGATCTCGAGGGAATAGCGCTGGAAAGCTCAAGTTACCGTAGAGGCGTACAATATAACTTCCTTGATGTAGGCGTGTCACTGTCTGTTAGAGTTGTCGACAGTGAGAAACAGCCGGTAACCATTCAGTCGTTGAGTCGCAGTCAAGATCAAGATTCTGCTGAAATCATACTTGTTCCTAACGAAGGGCCTCAAGCATTCTCAATTATAGATCAGGATATCGTAGTACTTGTCGAGGTTGTCGAAGCGCAATCTGGTATGGTTCAGTGCCGAATATACAAGGGGCAGGCTGGCGACCTATTTCTCGAACGCACATTCTCATCGGATACAGTGATAAGCGCTAATGGCGTTGATATTCAGTTCGAAAGTGGAGCATATGGCGTTGTTCAAGCAACGTACTCTCCAGGACGCTTGATGATGATTGCGGGTCTCGCTCTGATTTTTATGGCAGCTTTAATAACGATTGCCCTGCGCCCTCGAGAGGTATTGCTCCAAGTAAGAGAACTGGACGGTGGTAGCGAGACACGTATCGGCACCACCCTACCATATGATAGAGCGTGGATTGATCGTACTTTGAGATCAATTCTTGATAAAGGTGCTGACAAATGAATACGAAGAATAAACCAATAGTCTTCGGGGTAGCTGGTGGTACAGGTTCTGGGAAAACCACCGTAGCGAATGCGATTCTCACTCGTGTAGGTGCAGGTGCAACTGCATTTCTCCCTCATGATGCCTATTACCGAGAACTCGCGCACTTGGCTCCAGAAGAACGTCAGAAGTTTAACTTTGATCACCCTGAATCTCTGGAAACCGAGCTTCTTGTCGAACACATTAATACCCTCTTGGATTGGAAGCCAGTTCCTGTGCCTGTGTATGACTTTTCTACTCACACTCGAACCAAGCAAACAAGGTGTGTCGAACCCTCCCCCATCATCCTGATTGAAGGTATATTAATATTTGCTGAGAGAGAACTACGTGAATTGATGGACATCCGTGTGTTTGTTGACACTGATGCCGATGTCAGGTTCATACGACGGCTTCAGCGAGATGTCAATGAACGCGGTCGATCAGTCGACTCTATCATTCATCAATATATGAGTACAGTGCGACCCATGCATCTAGAATTTGTTGAACCTTCCAAACGTTATGCCGATGTCATTGTGCCCGAGGGAGGGTTTAACGAGGTAGCAATGACGATGATATCAGCTCGGTTGAAGGAACTGCTGACGGAATGATAGTTAACGCACAGATGCTAGTCATTCTTCCTGCCAGTCGTTGTTACCATATCTGACCACCTAATAATGGAACCATGGTCCAATTAAGCTGACTCACGTATGAACATACTATACCTGTCACAATATTTTCCACCAGAGTCAGGAGCAACACAAATGCGGGCATTTGAGATGGCTCGAAACTGGGTGGCAGCAGGGCACAATGTAACTGTGATCACAGAAGTCCCAAATCATCCTGCCGGTGTTATCTTTCCGACCTATAGAAATCGTCTGATTGTGCGGGATACCATTGAAGGTATTGATGTAATACATGTGTGGGTCAAGACTGCTAAACACAAAACATCACTCACTCGAATACTCTTCTATGTCACGTACATGATCAACGCAGTCATTTCCGCCCTTGTTGTGACACGCTTGAAATATGATCTAGTATTTGCATCCTCACCACCGCTTTTTGTGGGTGCAGCCGGAGCTCTGATCGCCACAATTCGAAAGATTCCATTGATTTTCGATGTTCGCGACCTTTGGCCAAGCGCTGCAGTCCAATTGGGCGAACTTGGCAATAAATCCGCTATTATAGCTGCTGAGGCGCTAGAGAGATACATCTACCGAAAGTCACAATTGATCGTGCCAGTGACTCGCGGCCTGTACCGTGAACTAGTCAAACGAGGTGTTCCTTCAGATAAGCTTGTAACGATCACAAATGGCACTAACACAAGTGTTTTCCAGTTCGATGGTCAAGAGCGAAAGAAATGGCGAGACAAATTCTCAGTCAATGAATCAGATTGCCTGGTGCTGTACGCAGGTCTACTTGGCCTTCAGTATGACTTGGACTCTCTATTACAAACGGCAAAATCACTGAACTCGCACAAGAACATCAAGTTTGTGATTGTTGGAGATGGCCCCAAGCGCCTCGGTATTGAACAAGAAATCGCCGATTCTCAGATGACGAACGTTGAACTTGTGAGTCAACAACCAATGGATCATATGCCAGGGATATACTCTGCTTCAGACATTAGCATTATTCCACTGCGAGAGATTGATCTGTTCGCATCAACTATTCCAGTCAAGCTGTTTGACTCCTGGGCTTGCGAAAGACCTGTGATTCTATCCTCTCCCATGGGAGAAGCTTCTTCCATTCTAGAAGAAGCCAATGGTGGTATCCATATTCAACCAGGTGATACTGAACAGATGATTGAGGAAATTAGATCATTGGCTGCGAATTCGGACGATCGTCATAAAATGGGGATTTCTGGTCGTGATTATGTGTGCAAGCATTTCGATCGAGCAGTTCTTGCCAATAAACTCATCGATAGACTAACCAGGCTGCATGAGGAAGGCGATTAAACTATCGAGAAATATCGGATCTGCGGTGCCTTGAAAGACATATACGCATATTTGGTCACGGTCGTTATAATTCGTTATGGTCAACTGTGTTCACATCATACGAATCATCCGAAGGCGTGGCAGAACCAAACTAGCGGATTAACACATGAATTCAACATATAAGTACAATGGTAGCTCCATCAGCAGGTTCTGCACTCAAGTCATAGAGTCGGGCTGGTTGCTCGCTATTGCGCTGACACCATTGTTCTTTAACATCTATTCCTCGCGCGTATTTGAACCCGACAAGCTTACTCTGCTTAGATCCATTGCTATCGTCATGATTGTTGCTTGGGCAGTAAAATTGGTCGACACTGGCGGTTATAGGCACCTGAGCATAGATCGTGTTACCAAGGTGCCTCTCTCGAAACCTCTGATTGCCCTGGTCATAGTGTATATCCTGAGCACGTTATTTTCAGTCACTCCTCGGGTGAGTCTTCTCGGTTCGTATCAACGTCTCCAAGGCTTGTACACCACACTAAGCTACATAGTCATCTTTGCGATGATGGTTGCCAACCTCAGGAACCAAGAGCAACTTGACCGAATAATCACTACCGCAATTATCGTATCCATTCCCATTTCACTCTATGGACTATTACAGCATTACAGACTTGATCCTCTACCTTGGGGAGCTGATGTCAGTCGGCGAATCGCATCAAACATGGGTAACGCCATTTTCGTATCCGCCTATGTCATTATGGTCACCCCTCTTGTCATTTACAGGATCATAGACTCATTTATTGCCATTTTGAGACGTGATATTTTGCAGCTTGCGGACATGATACGAGCAACTATCTACATCTTTGTGCTCTTGCTTCATGTTCTGGTTATCTTGTTCTCGCAGAGCCGTGGTCCCATGATCGGGGTTGTCGCTGGTATCTTTGCATTCGCATTGATTCTGTTGGTACAGATACGCGATAGATCTCAAAGCACTGATTCACGCGCTAGTTTTTCAAGCATGTTGCAGACAATCGGGTCCATAATTGCCGCCAACATAATAGGCTATGTTGCGGTATACGGTGGATTAACCCTGCTACTGCGTAATGGAATATATGAGATCTCCGCATCAGCTAGCACCCTTTCGCTTGGGATATCTCAAGCAGAATATTCGAATTCGTTTGCATCAGCAGCGGGACTATTCGGTTCAATCGGGTTTGGTCTAGCTGCACTGCTGCTTATGATTGCAGTACGCAAAGGCTGGCAATGGCTTTGGGTTGGTCTCATCCTGCAAGCGGGACTGATTGCTGGTTTCTTGATCCTATTCAATGTCCC
>JBDLKB010000078.1:0-5915 GCA_039714055.1 Chloroflexota bacterium | reverse complement strand
TCAGTTTCCTGTACTATTTTGACGAGTCGGGGACCACTGAGATCCTGATACTCACCTCGTGAGGCACGGTCACTGACCGTCAGTATGCCTACACGAAAGTTAGTCACTCGATTCTCTCCTGTCCGCCGGTAAAAGTGAAAGCCACTCGTCACTCATTCCATCTTCAGTGACGCCGTAAAACACCCGTACCTGGTTATCCTGTTTCTGCGCCAGATCATAGCGCCAAACTCCCTGTCGCTTTCCACTGCCCATCAATGCCATGCCATGATGCCAGTCAATGCGTGAAGCATCTACGGGATGATCCTCTCTCTGAGTTATAGCATAGTGCCATAGCTTGCGGGCCGATTTTCGCGTGACGTTCTTGACCACATTGTTGTTGCGCAGGTCACGCATACTGTGAAACTGGATTCCTCGGCGTTTCTCGGAAGCAATGATTTCTACTCCAGTTCTTGGGGCAGCGACACCCTCGATAGCTTCAACTTTCTCAGGTTCAGGCACTGTCTGTACCTCAGGCAAAGGTTCCGCAGTTGGCACAACCTGATACTGCGGATGTGAGCGTGTGACCAAAGCCACTATTTCATCCCTGACCGCCAGGTTGGTTTCGCTCTCATCCCTCACATAGATTTTGTTCTCATCAATGGCATAGGGCGGCTCACTACCTCTGGGCACGATCAACCGCACCACGGAAGCACCTCGAGTCTCCTGCACATCAGCCTGTATTTCTATCATTGGCAATATGCGGCGTTCAACTTCTCTCTGCAAGTCCGCAGCCGCATCCCTCGGTTTACTCACACCTTTTGGTTTGGCGCGAGCATCCGCTGAGACTCCAATGTATATAGTGCCGCCATTTGTATTGGCGAATGCGCACACATCTGCCACGACAGAGTACAATTTCCCTCCCTGTCTCGCAGCAGAGACATGGAATGATTGCACAATACTTGCACCTTCCTCCTGAGCTGACTTGACAAAGTCAACAGGCGTGCGGCTGCCGCGAAATGGTCTCGTTCGCGAAAAGTCATTGCCTTCAAACACCTCTTTCAGTGCCTCGAAGGACACCTCAGGCAGCAGCACTTCAGTGATCCGGTCACCGACGCCTAGATGTTTCCGATTGCGCGTTGATTGAGAAAGACGATGAGCGTCTGAACCCTGAATGCAGCGCATTGGTCTAGGATACTCTGGCTTTCTTCCGTCAAAGAAACGCGCTGTGGTATATCTCCCGCGCTTGTCCAAGTCTGTTACTTCTAGTGCGTGCAGATTCGGATCCTGTGTATAGGCGATTTTGGTCTGGCCCCCGATGTTGAATCCTCTCATCGCCACTCCGTGGGCTGAGTTTGCGTGTGCAGCGATGACAATGCCGCCAGCATCTCTGATCGTCTTGTAGGCTGTAGTCACATCGCTTGTTGCGCCAACAGTTGAACCCCCTCTCTCCATTTCCTCAGCAGGAACGCGTAGTGAGAGCAACAGATACTCGATCTCTCGCACGCTCTTCTCAGGTGAGAAAACAGCAAGGATATGAAACCCCAGCGTAGCTGTAAACTCAAAGCCAGGCAGAATCAGCAGTTTGTCTGATAATTTCCTGTAATCGTCCAACCTTCGCTTTTCCAATGGCTGAATTCGGTCTAGTCCTTCAAGTAACTCAAGTTCTGCTATTTCCGCCAACATACCGGCGTATCCACCCACAGTATTGTGGTCGGTGATAGCTACAATATCCACACCGCGCTGTTCAGCGGTTTTCAATATATCCAAATAGGTCACCCCCTCTTCCTGATAATCGTTGGAGGCGGGGGTGTGAATGTGCAAGTCTATACGTTTCCACTGCATGTGGGAGCGTCTTGTTTTTCTATTCACTTTATTTTCCTTCTAGTCATCATCATCAGATGATGTAATCTTATATGTTAGTATTATGTTCCAATGCGGCGAATAAATCGTCCGCTTGAAACGGTTTCAATAAAAATGCGTCTGCGCCAGCTGATATCGCCTTGTGACTCATGTCCAGACCTGAAATCACTACAATAGCATGGCAATTTAGCAGCTCTTCCGAGCGCAGCTGCTTCACCAGCTTCAGACCACTCGAATCGGAAAGATGGGCATCGATTATGAAACGGTCGGCTACCCCTTCGCGCGCCAACCTCAGTGCATCATCTGCTGTGCTTGCTTGATGCACCTCGTAGCCATCAATCGACAACAGTATTGACAACAATCGAACCGTGTCACGATCGTCTTCAACTATCAATACATTCTTCATCCGAGTCACCATCGCTGCATAATGCAAGGTCAATCAATTCATCAATCGAATCAGTAAAGGTGAACGTGATCGCTTCCCTGACATCGTCAGGCACTTTTTCCAGATCATTCTCGTTCCGCTTGGGCAAGATCACTTCTTTCAAACCTGCGCGATGTGCCGCAAGAACCTTTTCCTTCACCCCACCAATCGGCATCACCTGTCCCCTCAGAGTGATCTCACCTGTCATTCCTACGTCAGAGCGAACTGACCTTCCCGTGATCAGTGACGCTAAAGCAGTCGCTATGGTCACCCCGGCGGATGGGCCATCCTTGGGGGTTGATCCTGCCGGTACATGAATGTGTATATCGTGATTGGCAAAGTGGTCCTCAGCAATTCCCCACTTGTCTGATTTTGAGCGGATGACGGTCAACGCAGCTTGCGCTGATTCCTGCATCACGTCCCCGAGTTGACCGGTCAAAGTGAATCCCTTGCTGCCGGGCATCTGTGAAGCTTCGACGAACAGTATACTTCCCCCGGTTTGGGTCCACGCCAAACCGGTAGCGACACCTGGAACCTGGGTGCGTCGGGCGACCTCCTCAAAGAATTTGCGCGGTCCCAAATACTCTTGTACTTGTTCTTCATCTACTTTTGTCGACTCAATTTCACCCGCAGCAACTTTTACCGCCACCTTTCGGCATACCGATCCAATGGTGCGCTCAAGATTTCGAACCCCCGCTTCTCGGGTGTAATCCTGGACCATCCGATAAAGCGCATCGTCAGTGAATTCTATCTCTTCAGTCCTCAGACCATTCTCTCGTATTTGCCGAGGAACCAGATAGCCTTGCGCAATCTGCACCTTTTCCATATCCGTGTAACCGGAGAGCTGCAGAATCTCCATTCGGTCGCGCAGTGGTCCCGGTATCGGCTCTAACAGATTCGCTGTAGTAATAAACATCACCTGAGAAAGATCAAAAGGCACATCGAGGTAGTGATCCCGAAACTCACGGTTTTGCTCTGGGTCCAATACCTCAAGCAGCGCAGAGGACGGATCCCCGCGGTAATCTCGACCCAGTTTGTCAACCTCATCTAACATGAACACTGGATTGTTTGATCCCACGCGCCGGATGGCTTGCACGACTCGACCTGGCAGTGCTCCAATATATGTGCGTCGATGTCCCCGGATTTCCGCTTCATCAGATATTCCCCCGAGCGATTGTCGGATGAACTTGCGCCCCGTTGCCCTGGCGATCGATTGCCCCAGAGATGTCTTTCCCACGCCAGGAGGTCCTACAAAACACAAAATCACGCCTTCTCGCTCGCGGCGTATTGCATCCACTTGATCAGTGTCTTCCGAGTCAGATTCTGCCTTGCGGTCAGCTCGCAGCTTTCTTACCGCTAAATACTCAAGAATGCGGTCCTTGATGTCCTCAAGTCCGTAATGATCCTCGTCCAGCACTTGATGCGCATGGTCAATCTCGAGCTTGTCTTCCGTGCTAACCTTCCAGGGCAAGCTCGTCAGCCAGTCCAGATAGGTGCGGATCACCCCGTATTCTGCAGCCGCGCTGGGGAGCTTTGATAATCGATCCAGCTCTCGTCGAGCTTCTTTCTCCGCTTCTTCTGGCATTCCCGATTCATCGATCTTACGCGTGAACTCGGCTACCTCAACTGCTTGTTCGTCCTGCTCCCCTAATTGCCTTTGGATCGCCTTCATCTGCTCTCGCAGGAAGTACTCGCGCTGCATCTGCTCCATTTCGCTCTGCGCTTCGTTCTGGATCTTCCGCCCCAACTCCAACACCTCAAGTTCGGTTACCAGAATTCCCACCAACTTGCGCAGCTTGTCAGTCACACTATCGAGCTCAAGGATGTCCTGGGCATCCTCAACTTCAGTGCGGATATAGGTAGTGATAGCGTAAACTAGTTGCTTGGGATCGTCAGTGCTTAACGCCGCTGTCAGTAACTCGCCGGGAATACTTGGCACCAACTCAGTCATGCGCCGGAACTGGTCAAGCACATTCCTCACTAGAGCCTCTACCTCGAGTGTGTCCTCAGTCAGCTCAGGCACTACCTCGACCTTGGCTTTTAGGTATGGTTCCTCCCCTAACCATTCCGTCACCTGAATTCGCTCCAAACCTTGCACCAGCAATCTTATGGTTCCATCTGGAGCTCTTAACATGCGGTGTACCGCAGCCGCGGTGCCAAAGGTATAGATCTCGTCAGGACCTGGCTCTGCTATGTCTGCGTCTCGGCTAGCTACAAGCCCAATAATCCGACCTGCGGAGACCACATCGTCCACCAGGCGGATGGAGCGTTCTTGACCTACATTGAGCGGAACCGCAGTCAAGGGAAACACAACTGTGCCGCGCAGCGGCAAAATCGCCAATTCCTCTGGGATCTGTTGTTGCGGTTCCTCTAATGCTTCCTCTTTGGCTTTCGGTTCTGATTTGATCTCAATTGTTGATTCTTTTCGAACGGACTCGTCCGTCATAACGATTGTCCTCTACGTTTCCTTATTCCCGGTATCTACCGGTACTATGCGAACATTATGCGGCTTGGGTTTGGGCAAAGAAATGGTCAAGAATCCATCGTCGTACGATGCCTCTACTTTCTCCTCATCCACCGTGCCCGGCAAGTGCACAACAGTACGAAAGTTCCCATACCGTATCTCCATCTTGTGATATGCACCCTTGGGATCAGAATCATGACGCACGCCCGATACAGCTAAATGCCGGTCGTCAACCGTCACCGAAAGATAGCCTTCACGCATTCCCGCTATCTCAATTCGTACATAGTAGGCATCTTCCGCTTCATACAAGTCAGTCGGCGGAGACCACACATTAGGATGACGCGACGCTAGATGTTTTCCGCTCGCATCCTTCTCAAGGAATAAATGCTCAACTGCACGCATCATGCTGTCACGAGGTAATCCGATCTGTTCTTTATCCATGGTAATTCCGATTCCTCCTGTCCGCACCCGTAGCAGCTGTGCCCATGCCACTTTTCTCTATTTCTCCCATATTACTCTTGTTTTTATTCTACCACAATATGACTACCAGTGTTCAATCGATATTACCTCACCTGCCATATTACTTTGTTCCTAGATTCATTCCCCCAGTATACCTGTTTCAAAAATCCCATGCTCCTTTCTGGATGAGAACAACTCCTGGAGTATACTAGATATGATGGAAAATCTCGCGTCTCAACTAATAAACACGGTCCTTGAAGCTGGTTTTTCCGCTGCGGGAATTGCGCCTGCCAAGCCAGGCGCTCACGTTAAAGAGTATCTCACCTGGCTCGAACATTACCATCATGCGGAGCAAAGCTATCTGGCAAGAGATGACTATGTAGCACGCCGCCAGAACCTCAGCTTGATATTGCCAGGTGTCAAATCGATCCTGGTTGCTGCCTGGGAATACAATGGGGTCACTCGCCACACGCTAGTACCTGACCGAAGACAGGGCATCATCTCCTGCTACGCTCAAGGAGAAGATTATCATACGCTGATTGCTCGTAAACTGCACAAAATTGTTGACGATTTTCGGCATACTAACGACATTGATCTGCAGGCACGCGTATACGTTGACACCGGTCCCGTCATGGAACGCGACCACGCGGTTCAAGCTGGCTTGGGGTTTATCGGCAAGAACTGCAATCTCATCGTTCCCTCCGGAGGGTCGTATGTGTTCCTGGGGGT
>JBDLKB010000077.1:0-5962 GCA_039714055.1 Chloroflexota bacterium | reverse complement strand
GGCTCAGTCGACGGTGATTCCCCCGCTGCTATGCGCTACACCGAAGCTCGTATGGCTTCTGTGGGAATGCAGATTCTGAATGACATTCGGAAGGAAACGGTAGATTTCGCCGACAACTTTGACGGATCATTACAGGAACCACAAGTTTTACCGTCAAGTGTCCCCAATCTGCTGGTGAATGGAGCCTCAGGTATCGCTGTTGGTATGAGTACCAGCATTCCCCCTCATAACCTCGGCGAGACAGTAGATGCATTAGTCTTTCTAATTGACAACTGGTCAAAACAGGACAAGATCAGTGTACATGATCTGATCAAATTCATTCCTGGACCTGATTTTCCTACAGGCGGGATAATATACAGCCAGCAGGATGGCGATGAGGGAGACGCTATCAGTGCAGCCTATGCCACTGGTCGTGGACGGGTAAGCATCCAAGCACGAGTTCACATCGAGGAAATGTCGCGCAATCGTCACAGATTGGTGATTTCGGAACTGCCCTACCAGGTGAACAAAGCCAACCTCCTCGAGAGAATCGCTGAACTGCATCGCGAAGAAAAGGTGGAAGGCATAACAGACTTGCGAGATGAATCTGACCGCACTGGAATGCGGGTGATCATTGAGCTCACTCGTACAGTTGACCCAGAAGTAACCCTGGCGGCTCTGTTCAAACAGACTCCAATGCAATCCACATTCAGCATCATCATGCTAGCATTGGTAAACGGGGAACCGCGGCTGTTGCCGTTGAAGCGTGCTCTTTTGGTATATCTGGATCACCGTCTGGAAGTGGTCCGAAGACGAAGTGAATTCGAACTGGCACAAGCCAAGGCGAGAGCACACATTCTCGAGGGTTTTGTCATCGCTTTGGATAATCTTGACGCGGTGATTCAGACTATCAGACGGTCAAGGACAGCAGAAACAGCACACGCAAATCTAAGAAAGAATTTCAAGTTATCAGCAGAGCAGGCTAAAGCCGTTTTAGACATGCCACTTAGACGACTGGCAGCGCTGGAACAGAAAAAGATACAGGAAGAGTACCGAGAAAAGCTGAGATTGATCAAGCGCCTTGAAGCATTACTCAAGAGCCCTAAGAAAATGCGAGAACTGATCAAATCGGAGTTACTCGAAGTTAGAACTAAATATGCTGACAATCGACGTACTCAAATTGTGTCAGGCACTTCAAAGCCTAAACCGTCAGATCTACTGCTTCCTGATGAGAGTGTCTGGATATCACAAACGCAGGAAGGTATTTTCGCTCGCACCTATGATGACGTGGTTCCCAAAATAGTACGCAAGCCAGCACAGTTACCGCAGACGCTGCTGCAAGCAAACACCCAAGATACGCTATACCTGCTGACAGCAGATGGTCAGGCAATATCCCTTCCAGCCCATCAATTACCGCAATCTAACGAAATGAGCAAAGGGGCGCATTTCTCGGAACTCGGTCGCTTGCCGAAAGACCAGTTGATCTCTGCTTGTTTGGTCCTGCCCCGCGGCATGGAGGGTTATCTCACCCTGGCTACGGTTGGAGGAGTGGTGAAGCGAATAGATCTGGATGATCTTCCAGGTGTAACCAGCGACCAGTTTACTGTAATGGGTGTTGCAGCCGATGATATGCTCGGATGGGCGGCGTTTACTACAGGTGACAATGACATCATACTAACTTCCGCTTTTGGCAATGCAATCCGATTCAAGGAATCGGAAATAAGACCGATGGGGCTTCAAGCTGCTGGAGTAATGGGAATGAAACTTCGAAGCGATGAGGATGGCTTGATCGCCATGGTGCTAGCCAGACCCCGAGCTCACCTGTGGACAATAACCGATACGGGTTTCGCAAAATACACTCCATTGAATGAGTATCCGGTACAAGGAAGATATGGTCAGGGAGTCCGGGCAATGAGCCTGCCTTCATCAGCTCGAGCTCTCGCAGGGTGCGCTGTGGGAACAGCCAATGACAAAGTCACAGTATTAACTACAAAAGGCATTACCAAAACAGTACGACTGCAGATCGCTCCCAAGACAGCACGATCAAGGTCTGGATCGCGTGTAATTGCGTTGAGTGGGAAGGACAAGGTTGCGGGAGTAGTTATGGCGCAAAGCCGCCTAGAGAAGAACACAGATTAATTTCAACAGTGAAATGAGAATGTAAGAACGTTTGATGAGGTGCAGATGAACTATCGCGATACATGGGAAGTATGTTCAAAGTGTGAAAGCAAATTCGTCTTTACGGTTGAAGAAAAACGGGCAGTTGACTATAACGAGTCCGACGAAGTCTATGAATCGATATGCTCAAAGTGCAAGTTAGGGGAACCAGAGAAACCGATTGTAAACACGATGAAGCTGGATCCAGTGACAGGACATTGGGTTGGAACAATCAAGTGGTTCGACCTGAACAAAGGCTACGGATTCATCGATCGGGGCGATGGCTCCGACATCTTTGTGCATCGCAGCGAACTGGAAGGCGACCCCAATAGTTACTTGGAAGATCTCGAGGTTACATACGAGGTTGAAGAATCATTAAAGGGACCACAGGCTACTGATGTGCGACACTTTTACTCTTCAGATACATCATCCGAGAGCGAATAAACAGAGATCAGAAGCTACTTGCGGTGACTAAACCGCTCGACTGTTTCAAGCTGCTTGATTTGACTATAACATAATTGAAACGATGCTGTCTCGCATTCATCTCCGATAGGTCAAAAGATGTGTACTTGTGAGGCTAGCTTAATAAGCAGTTATCTATGGGGAATACAACCTGAGCGCAATGCAATAGCCGGTCAAGTTCATAGCGTCTTCGATAAGGCATGCAACCTCGAATTTGATGACGTTCTTGTGACTCTAAACTCTCCAGAATACCCTAGAGGACCATTCCACATTCAGCTACCAATTTCAAAGGGCTTTCGCAGTCTCTTCAAGGTTGGTGACAAGGTGAAATGGAGAGCAGATGAGCTGTCAGTTGGAGATAGAGCGGTAGTCTTGAAGACTGCTGAACATTGGGATCCTATGCCGAATTGGTCACAGCTTCGACAAGGACTGCAACTGATCGTCAGTAGATTGGATCAGGTGCTAGAGTTCGCCAAGCAAAATGCGCAGAGCGGGGAATCACTCCTGGAACTCTATGAATCACGTCAACAGACAAAGGTTTTCCAGCGTGTTGAATCAGGCGCCAGATTGCTTCACCGAGGCTTGATCGAAAACGACGGCAGTATTGAAGAGGGAGCAAGACTGCTTGCCGGTTTAGGCTCGGGATCCACTCCGGCGGGAGATGACTTTCTGACAGGGTGGCTGATGTGGGTCTGGCTAAATCATCCCCATCCGGGACACATTGGTCGCATGGTAGTGCAACATGCAGCACCGCTTACTACGACTCTATCAAGAGCTTGGCTGGGAGCTGCTGCGAGAGGGCATTGCACCAGTGTGTGGCACGAGTTCTTGAATGGATTAGCAGATCCTGCCATTAGTAATATGCAACTGAGAGAACTAGTGCAGCAAGTGCTTGCTCACGGAGCAACATCAGGCGCAGATGCGCTAACGGGTTTTCTTTGGGAAACGCAAATCACGCAGCAGGGTTAAGTCGGCTTTGCTCTTTCGTATTGAGGGGGCCAATCAATATCCACGTTTAATACACGTGCAGCATTCAGGGACCAGTAGGGATTACGCAATAGTTCTCGCCCCAGTGCTACAATGTCAGCCTGACGATTGCGAATAACCTTGTTAGCTTGTTCAGCCTCGGTGATCAGACCAACAGCGACAGTTGCTATTTCGACATCGTCTCTGATGCGCTGGGCAAAGGGAACCTGATACCCGGGTTCAATAATAGCAGGACCGACGGGAGTTAATCCTCCCGAGGAGCAATCAATGATATCAACTCCCTCAGCTTTCAATTCTCGTGATACCTCAACCAGATCATCCAGCATCAATCCACCATCAACCCAGTCAGTGGAAGAGACACGCACCATCAACGGCATCTCATCAGGCATGACCTCGCGAATGACACGCACGATTCTCAGCAGGAATCGCATCCTACCGGCGTGATCACCACCATACTGATCAAATCGCTTGTTGCTGATAGGCGAAAGGAACTGGTGGATCAAGTAACCGTGCGCGGCATGAATTTCAATCATGTCAAAACCGGCGAGAATCGCTCGTTCTGCTGCAGCGCGCCACGAGACCACAATTTCATCTATCTCCGCTTCATCAAGCACGGCGGGCACTGACCAATTCTGGTCAAATGCGATGGAGCTTGGTGCCACCGCAGTTTGTGGACCGATTCCCTTGGTCTTACTAAAAGCCTTGCGACCAGCGTGAGCAAGTTGAACACCAACTGCTGCTCCCTGCTGCTGGATGGCACTAGTCAAACGAGACAGTGCTTCTATCTGAGCACTTTCCCACAGCCCAAGATCATTGGGGGAGATACGACCACGACGTTCGACAGCAGTAGCTTCCAGAATGATCAGACCAACTCCACCTACAGCACGCGAAAGATAGTGAGCAAAATGCCAGTCGGTTGCTATGCCATCCTTTGCGGCAGAATAGATGCACATGGGTGACATCATGATGCGATTGCGCAAGGTCAATTCGCGCAACGATATTGGAGAAAATAGGTGATTCATGTATTTCTCCTTGTGTAGCTAGTTAGTTGAAGTCAGTCTACGTCGCTGATAGCCAAAAACACCTTTTCAGCAGACAAAGGAAGCTCTGAGAATCGAATACCCAGGGCGTCATATAAGGCATTAGCTATGGCAGGCGCAGTCTGTACCATTACGTGCTCACCTACCCCACGCGCGCCCCAGGGACCATCTTCCAGCGGTGTTTCGACAATATCGCCGTGGATCTCACCAGGAATGTCAGCAATGGTAGCAATGCGGTAATCGACGAAATTGCTGTTGAGCGGTCGTCCTTTGTCATCGAACTTGATAGCCTCATAAGCTGAACTCAAGCCGTGAACCGCACCACCTTCGATCTGAGTCATCACCAGGTCAGGATTGATTGCCTTGCCCACGTCGTAGGCACTGGCAATCTTGAGGACATCTATCTCTCCGGTTTCGGTATCCACCTCCACATCTACCGCTTGAGCGCCAACGGTATAGTGCACCACAGCCCGAGGACCTTGACCGGTTTCGTAATCAAGACTAGTGACATAGGTGGGCATGAACTTGCCTACACCTACAACCGGACCACCTTTCCAACCAGCAAAATCCTCGTTGGGCAAGCCGTAAATCACCAAGCCTTTTAAGGACTGTTCCTGTTCACTGCGGTAGGAGATCACAGTGCCGTTGACAATATCAAGATCGTCAATGTCCTCATTCCAATGGTCAGCCACGACCTCAAGTATTTGTTGTCGCGCATGCAGAGCAGCATTGCGCACAGCGTTTCCGGTTGACCAGGTGATACGGCTGGCAACGGTCTGCCACTCATAGGGGCTGTATTTAGTATCCACCGGAGTTGATACTCTCACCCACTCATAGGGGATGCCGAGAGCTTCAGCGGCCATCTGCGCCATAACGGTAAAGGCACCCTGACCCAACTCCTGACAAGCGACTTCGACATTCAACGTGGCATCCTCGTTGAAGCGAACAATAGCAGAACTGCCGGGATTGGGAGGCATAGCCGGAGCTTTCCACATGATAGCAATACCCTTTCCGCGCTTCTTGCGAGCGGCAGAGGGTTGTGCGGGCTTGTCCCAGGCGATTGCTTCAGTGACCTTGTCAATACACTGCACCAAGTCTATGGGAGGCATTTCCATTCCAGTCAGTATGGTCTCTCCTGTTTTTACACAGTTGATGCGACGAAATTCGGCAGGATCCATGGACATGGCTTCCGATAATTTGTCCATGATCTGCTCAATGCCCCAATGGATCTCGGGCATACCAAAACCACGCATGGCGCTGCCGATTGGGGTATTGGTATAGACACAGTAGGAATCGCCTTTGACATTAGGTATTTGGTAAGGACCGGTGCAGGAATA
>JBDLKB010000076.1:0-6011 GCA_039714055.1 Chloroflexota bacterium | reverse complement strand
TTAGCAATGTCAACTTCCGACTGACCTGCACCGACGGTTTCGATAATGATAACGTCAAAGCCTGCAGCATCCAGCACATTCACCAAATCAGAAGTTTTCGACGCCAAACCTCCTAGGCTGCCTCGCGATGCCATGCTGCGTACAAACACCAAGGGATCATTTGCCAGATCCCTCATTCGGGTTCTGTCACCCAATAATGCACCCCCGGTATAGGGACTGGTGGGATCAACTGCGATTATGCCCACAGACTTGCCAGTGGATCGTATCTGTTTTGCTATTTCACAGACAAGAGTGCTCTTACCGCAGCCGGGAGCACCGGTAACCCCAACGATATGACCTTTACCAGTGAATTGGAAAAGCTCAGAGAGCATTGCAGCCGCGTCAGCGTGGTCGTTTTCAATTAGTGTCATCAAGCGTGCGATTGCTCGACGCTCGCCATCAACTGTTCGCTTAACCAGTTGCTGCAATATAGTCATTATTTGGAACGGGAGATAGAGTCGCGAATGGCTTTGGCAATGTCTTTGGTATTTGTCCCTGGTCCAAAGACACCAACAACGCCCATTTCCAGCAGTGCCTGTTCGTCCTCCTCAGGAATAATGCCGCCGACGAACACGCCTACATCTTCCATCTCACTTTCGTCAAGCAACTGTATTACCCGTGGAACAAGAACCATGTGGGCACCAGATAGGATTGACAGCCCTATTATGTCAACATCTTCCTGGAGTGCTGCTTCAACTATCATCTCAGGTGTCTGTCTCAATCCAGTGTATATGACCTCCATCCCTGCATCACGCAGAGCACGAGCAACAACCTTTGCGCCCCTATCGTGACCATCTAGTCCAGGTTTAGCAATTAACACCCTAACTATATCTTTTGCCATTTGGAATCCTCACCTACACAATCTTGTCTATTTTCATAATTGCTACGAGAAAGACAAATCAGACTTTACCACAGAAGCATCATGGTACCAATGACGGCACCAGCTATGGTAGAATCAGCCAATACAGAATGCCATGGGTGGTATGCCAATGGCACACTTGTTTCCATATTCTGACTAATCATGCGTGTCTTTCTGACCACACTCGGATGTAGAGTAAATCAAGCTGAGTTAGATTCATTTGCGCAGGAATTGATAGCTGCGGGACATATCCCGGTATCAAGTCCAGATGCTGCCGACGTATGCGTGATTAACACTTGCGCAGTAACCACAGAGTCAGAGCGCAAATCGCGACAGCGAATAAGATGGATGAAACGGAGTAATGGCGATGCGAGAATGCTAGTCACAGGATGTTATGCGACCCTGGCTCCGACAAGTATTCGTGACATCGCCATTGATCTTGAGTGCGTACCAAATACAGAAAAGCCTCAACTACTTGGCTATCTGCCGCAACCAGATGTCGTTGCCGAAATGTGCCCAACTACATATAGAGGGCGAACTAGAGCATTTGTTAAAGTGCAAGATGGTTGTGATAACCATTGCACCTACTGCATCACACGCATTGCCCGAGGGAAATCTAAAAGTCACACAGTACGGGAGGTAATAAACGAGGTACAGAATCTTGTTGAGAAAGAATACAACGAGGTCATTCTTTGCGGTATTGACCTTGGTTCATATCGTGATCCTGGTTCAGGAGCAAAACTTACTCAGCTGCTAAGTGAATTAATCGCCCAGACGCCGATTGAAAGAATTAGATTGTCATCGCTCGAGCCGTGGAGTGTAACTCCTGATCTATTGGACATGTTTACTCATGAACGAGTGTGTCCGAGCCTTCACCTCCCCCTACAGAGTGGCTCCAAACGCATACTAGAGAGAATGGCACGAAAAACAAGTCCGGAGGAATATACAGAGTTAGCGATACATGCCAAGAGCACCATACCTGACCTGAGTCTGTCAACTGACCTAATCACAGGATTCCCTGATGAAACAGATCAAGACCACTCGGACACGGTTGATCTTGTGAAGCGTGTTGGATTCAGCCACATACATGTGTTTCCCTTTTCACCGAGACCTGGAACTGCGGCTGCCAACTATCCTAATCGAGTAGAAAACACCCTGATTCGTAAAAGGAGCTCACAACTACGCGAAATCGGCAAGCAGCAATCGGAATTTTTTGCAGAAACTTACCTCCACCAGACTCTGGAGATTCTCTGGGAGTCACCAACCGTAATCGAGGACAAATGCTATTGGAAAGGTCACTCGAAGAACAACATTCTCTGTCTTTTGCGTTCCGATGATGATATGAGAAATCGCGTAACTCCAGCTATGGCGCACAAGCGGAAAGGCTCGTCACTTGTAGTACAGCTCGTCAGTTGAGGTTTTGCCAGTAGATAGCCGATGTGCTACGATGGTGGATGTTCGTAATCGAGTCAATATAGACAGATTTTGGTAACCATATTATGGAATTTAAACTCGTAAACATCGAGAAACCAGAAGCGGTGAACTTTATTCTTGGTCAAAGCCACTTTATCAAGACCGTTTCAGACATCTACGAGGCACTGGTAGCGGCTGTGCCGGGTATTAGGTTTGGATTGGCTTTCTCGGAAGCATCTGGCAAGTGCCTTGTCCGTTGGGCTGGAACTAGTCCAGCGATGATCGATTTAGCGCAACAAAATGCGTTGAGTATAGCTGCCGGGCATATCTTCCTGATTTTCCTCGACGAGGGTTTCTACCCTATCAATGTCTTGAATGCGATAAAGATGGTTCCCGAGGTATGCCGCATCTATTGCGCCACGGCAAATCCGACCTCCGTTCTCGTGGTCGAGAACGAGCAAGGAAGAGGTGTTTTAGGAGTAATAGACGGTTCGTCACCACTCGGTGTGGAGACTGAAAGCGATATTCAACACCGCCAACAGTTCCTTCGGGATATTGGTTATAGAGTTTGACACTGGACTATTGGAGTAGAGATGAACTTGAAGCAAAGACTGCTGGATGACATGAAACAAGCGATGCGTTCTGGTGACCTAGCAAAGCGTGACGCATTACGCTTTGTCATGGCTGCAATCAAGCAGATCGAGAAGGATACATTGACAGAACTGGATGATTCCGGCGTACTGGCGGTTCTCCAGAAACAAGCCAAGAACCGCGAAGAAACGATCTCAGACTTTCAAGCAGCTGGACGCCCCGATGATGCGGCTGCAGATGTCGCTGATTTGGAGATCATTCGATCATACTTGCCACAACAAGTATCAGAGGAAGCCATCCAATCCCGAGCTATTGAGATGATAGAGGAATTAGGACTGGCTGGACCACAAGGGATTGGTGCAGCAATGAAAGCGTTGATGGCTGAATTCAAAGGTCGCGCTGATGGCAAAACAGTGAATCAGATCGTGCGCAAACTCCTGAATTAAGGCTACTCTATCAACTATGACTCATCAATCACGACGTTCGGGGAAACCTAGTCCCAGTTACACAAGGACTTGGTGGTCGAAAACGCAACCAGGTTTAGTTGCGCTATTTACCGTAATCCTAATCACTGTAATCCTCAACATCAACCTTATTCCCGTGCAACAGGTTTCTTTGCAGTTGGGTGACATTGCCATTGACGACATCATCGCACCCAGATCGGTGACCTATGTCTCGGATGTTCTCACGGAGCGCGCAAGAGAAGAGGCAGTCGAAGGTGTTAGAGACGTCTTCAATCCACCGGATATGCGGGTGGCGAGACATCAAATCAGTATCAGTAGACAGGTGTTCGACTTTATTGATACAGTGCGCAGCGACATGCAGGCTGGTAATGCGACACAGACTGAATATCTTACCTCCCTTTCTGAACTTGATCTCGATCTCGATCTTCCACAGCGACTACTCAGCCTTACAGACTCGTCTTGGGAACAAGTACGAAACGAAACTCTAGATGTCATCGATCAGTCAATGAGAGACCAAATTCGCGAGGATCGGCTGGAGGAAGCAAAAGCCGCAATTCCGCTCAAGATCCATCTTGATGTATCTGAAGAAGAGGCTCAGATAATTTCGGAGTTGGCTCAAGAATTGATCGTACCCAACTCGACCAGAAACACCCAAATGACGGAAGAACGGAAGCAGGAAGCCTGGGACAGTGTTGACCCGGTACAGCAGTCGTTTTCAGTAAATTCAGTGATTGTTGCGCAAGGCGAGACGGTCGATGACGTTGACATAGAAGCAATGAAGCAATTCGGTTTTGTTGAAAGCGAGACTGACTGGATTGGATACATACGAGCTTTGCTTGCTTCTTTACTTGCTATCATCACACTATCACTCTATTCCATCAGATTTGCCTCCTATGTCCTGATTGATAGACGCCGTGCTGTTCTACTAGGATTGCTTCTCGTAATCTTCACCTTAACCGCCAAGTTATTGGTACCCGGAAGAGCAATTCTGCCATTCCTGTTTCCAGCAGCAGCGCTAGCAATGTTAGTGAGCGTCCTTTACGATCCTAATCTAGCAATCGTCACCACTCTAATCATGAGCGCTATTGTTGGATACGTGGGTGGGAATTCATTGGAACTTGCCATATTCTCAGCCGCTGGGGGTATTGTTGCAGGCTTAGTAGTAAGACGATCACCACGCATGAGCACCTTCTTCCGTGCCGGAGTAATTGTTGGTATTGTCAATACTGTGATCATTTTTATCTACCGATACAGCAACACTGACGTAGTCGGCCTATTACAACTTGTAGGTGCTAGCTTTCTCAATGGTTTATTCTCTGCTGGGTTAACACTAACTGGTTTCTTCCTGGTCGGGCTGGTCTTTAATATGCTTACCTCGCTCCAGCTTCAGGAACTTGCTCGTCTTGACCACCCATTGCTGCAGGAATTGCTCAGTCAAGCACCAGGTACTTATCACCACAGCCTAATGGTCGCGAATCTCGCTGAACAAGCAGCTCGAAGGATCGATGCGGATTCTGCTCTGGTTCGAGTTGGATCGTTCTATCATGATATCGGCAAGCTTGCTCGCCCATATTTTTTTGCCGAGAACCAAAATGGCAATAATGCACATTCGCGGCTTGATCCCCTTACAAGTGCCCAGGCAATAGCCAGCCATGTACAGGATGGGCTTGATCTCGCCGCTAAATACAAGATTCCGGATCGAATACAAGCCTTCATCCCGGAGCACCAGGGGACAAGACTGATCAAGGGTTTTTACCACAAGGCAATCAAGGCTGTTGATGATGACTCGCTAGTGAATGAAGATGACTTTCGATACCCTGGACCAAAACCTCAAAGCAAAGAGACTGCCATTGTGCTCTTGGCAGATTCGTGTGAAGCAGCATCGACAGCTCTACAAACACGTGAGGAAACTGAGATTGAGGAGTTAGTTGAGAAAATCGTCAATGATGTACTGCTTGAAGGTCAATTGGATGAGTCTGGCTTGACCATTGGAGACTTGAGAGAGATCAAGGACAGCTTTATTGACACATTGCAGGGAAGATTCCACGCACGCCCCAAGTATCCAGGTCAGCGCGAATCTGAGCCCTTGCATGACGATGAATCGCCACCTCATGAGAAGGACTCATCGATGGAAGAGCCTGTAGAACAAGATGACAGCGAAAGTCCACACAATGCTTCAGATATCATTGAGTAAAGAGGGAATAGCAGACACAATTCTGTCAGAATCTGAAATCAGCCATGTTGTGTACACTGCTTTATCTGATGTGACCGAGTCATCTGTGGATATCTTGCTCACTGATGATAAGCACCTCAGAGAACTGAATCAACGTTTTATGGGTGTTGATGCAGCAACTGATGTGCTCGCATTTCCCGCTGGCAATGAATGGGTCACTGAAGCCGAGATGCGTCACCTAGGAGATATCGCAATCTCAGTACCCAGAGCTGTTGCTCAGTCGGATACCATGGAGCATTCCGCCAAGGATGAGATAACGGTACTATTGGTGCATGGTTGTCTGCACTTGTTGGGCTATGATCATACTGAAGAAAACGATCGGAAAAGCATGTGGTCTGTTCAGTCCGAAATACTAGACCAGCTGTCTGTGCCCGAGTCTGTCAGACCTCAGTAACACTCCTGCAGCATAACA
>JBDLKB010000075.1:0-6103 GCA_039714055.1 Chloroflexota bacterium | reverse complement strand
TATGATCACCAGGTCGGGTTGAAAGGCGGTGATGCGGTCAATATCTGCTGCAATTCGGTCGAACATGGGTATAAAATCATGCTTGACCTTTGCGGGATCATCGCAGGCAAGTAACAGATTTTCGACGCCCAGTTCTTCCAGCATCTGTGCCATTGCGGTAATGGAGCCGATGGCATCGCCATCTGGGGCTATATGAGTTACCAGGAGGATGTTCTTTGCATCCTGAACCAGATGGCGTAGGTTCTGTATCTCCTCAGGACTCATGCGCTATTCCTCTTCCTGGTGCAAGGAATCGAGCAGCTCGCTTATGCGCTCACCATGCTGGAGAGACGGGTCCCAATAGAAGCGAAGATCAGGAGTGCGCCGCAACCTGATTCTTGAAGCTATCTGTGATCGCAAATACCCTCGAGCGCGGTCCAGCGCTTCCATCACCTCATCCTGACGGTCCTCCTCACCAAGAGCATTCACGTACACTTGGGCGTAGGCTAACTCGCGGTCGATGCTAACATCGGTGATGGTGACGAACGACAAGCGAGGGTCTCGAACATCTCGCAGCAGCAAATCACTCAACTCGGAGCGAATTTGATCTGCTACTCGTCTCTGTCGTACTGATGTCATAAGCTGCCTGCGACTATGACACTTGTTCCAGGACAAAGAACTCGATAATGTCATCTTCCTTGAGATTGTCCCATTTCTCAAGCCCAACCCCGCACTCGAATCCAGTACGCACCTCAGGAACATCCTGTTCAAATCGCTTCAACGAGGAAACGGCGGTCTCTGTGAGAACCTTGTCACCACGCAGTACCCGAGCCTTGGCATTGCGCCGGATCTCACCTTCGGTCACATAACAGCCGGCAATCTTGCCCGCCCGCCGGATATGGAATACAGCGCGCACTTGAGCTTTGCCGATAGTCACCTGCTCAAAC
Organism: Chloroflexota bacterium; assembly: GCA_039714055.1. Classification (GTDB taxonomy): domain Bacteria; phylum Chloroflexota; class Anaerolineae; order Promineifilales; family UBA4811; genus JBDLKB01. The sequence continues at coordinate 5,177 of JBDLKB010000075.1, read as the reverse complement.
TCGGGTTCGAGCATACCGCGCAGAGCTTTGTCCACATCTTCAATCAACTTGTAGATGATATTATAGCTGCGGATGGTAATGTCGTTGTTCTCTGCCAGACGTTTTGCTGCCGGATCAGGCTCCACACAGAAGCCGAGTACAATGGCATCCGAGGCTGAAGCTAACATGATATCGGTCTCGGTTATGTTACCGGTGTCAGATCGCAGAATGTCCACCTTGAGGCCTCCATAATCGAGGGCCTGCAAAGAATTGACAATCGGCTCGAGAGACCCTTGAGCATCCGCCTTGATCACCAGGTTTAGTGTCTGTGCTTCGCCTGCCTGGAATCGAGCGAAAATCTCATCCAGGGTAAATGTTTCCCTCTTGACTTGCTGCTTGGCAGCAATGGCTCGCTCTTCTACTATCGCTCTAGCGGTTTTCTCGTTAACGACTACCTTGAAAGGTTCTCCTGCCACAGGAACAGTATCCAAACCCATGATCTGCACCGGCACTGAAGGGGGTGCTTCAGAGATGGCGGTGCCGCGATAATCAAACATGGCGCGTATCTTGCCGCATGAAGTGCCGGAAACCACCACCTGACCAGTCTTGAGGGTGCCGTTCTGCACCAACAGGGTAGCCAGGACCCCGCGACTGCGATTAATCACACCTTCGATGACAGTACCAAATACCTGCCCATCCGGGTTGGCTCGAATATCGGTATCCTCGGAGATCAGAACAATGGCTTCAAGCAAGTCATCCAGACCTTCTTGTGTTATAGCGGAGACAGGAATGACCATGGTGCTGCCGCCCCACTCATCTGGAGTAAGACCGACCTCATCAAGCTGTTTCTTGACTAGTTCGGGGTTGGCATTATTGCGGTCTATCTTGTTCAAAGCAACCACGATAGGCACTTTGGCGGCACGGGCGTGATCCAGCGCTTCACGCGTTTGGGGCATCACTCCATCATCTGCGGCAACGACCAGCACAGCAATGTCAGTGGCACGCGCCCCGCGGGAACGCATGGCGGTGAACGCCTCATGACCTGGTGTATCCAGAAAGGTTACAATCTGCCCATCATGGTCCACCTGATATGCACCCATGTGCTGGGTGATTCCACCAGCTTCACCGGATTGAACATCGGCGTTACGGATGGCGTCCAACAACGAGGTCTTGCCGTGGTCCACGTGTCCCAGCATAGTGACCACAGGAGAACGCGGCAGTAAGGCATCCTCGCTCTCGTCGCCAATGACCTTGCGCCATTCGGGCAGCGCTTCTAGCTCCTCTTCGTCCTCTATTTCTTCGGGAACAAAGGCATGCGCGGTGAATCCCATTTCCTCCGCCACAATGGCAGCGGTGTCGAAATCGATTTGCTGATTGATGTTGGCAATGATGCCGTTTTTCATCAGCTCTTTGATGACATCGATCGGGCTAGCCTCAAGCAGCTCAGAGAGCTCTCTGACAGTTAGAAAACCTGGCAGCTCGACCGTTTTGTTGTCTGGCATCATTTACTCCCTTCTGACTCTTGCAACTGAATCTGGTCTTTGAAAAACGTTCGCAAGTGATCCTTGTTTGGCATTGTGTTCTCAAGCCGCAGCGCTTTAATTATGGCTGAATCATTCGGTGTCAGGACACGACTCCAACATTGAACGCTTGAACATAGATAAGTTCCTCTGCCGGACTGCTTGCCGGTGGGATCAACTTGAAGATCGCCTGTTTCGGAAACGACTATGCGGTAGAGAGATCGCTTGGGAAACGATTCGTGACATCCTATGCATCGACGCATAGGAACTCGCTTGCGATGCACCTGCCGTTTCTTTGCCATTCGATCTACCTGTCTTATCTAGTCCTCTAATTCTTCAAAATTATCGTCGTCAATTGACTGCCAATCGATCTCGTCAAAATCATCGACAAGTTGATCTCGGCGTCTTTGCTTGCGACCCTTTTTACGTTTCTTGGCGGGTTTGGGTCGCAGCAGTCGTTCTTCACCTTCTTCGCGACGTGCCGGCGTTACTACCTTGGCTGGCTTTTCCTCTGGCTCAGGCGCAGTCTCGACTACTGGCTCAGGTGCGACCTCTTCGGGTTCCTCACTCGGTATCAACAGTTCTTCCGGTGGTTCCTCGTATAGATCGACAGGAACAACGTCTTGTTCCGATTCCGGAGCTTTGGCTTCAACAACCTCTTCGATTACCTCAGGTAGTTCCTCTTCCACAAGTTCAAGCTCTTCACCCAACATCTGTGCCAATTCGCTTTCGTTCGTGGGGAATTCCATATTCGACATGCGTTCCTGCAATGCTTCGAATTCCTCATCGCCAAGTCCAGCACGTCGTCTAAGTTTGAGCGGATTAAGTGAATAGAGAGCGACAATATGCCCGATAGCAGTAAATCCACGTGATTCCAGATTCTCTACGATCGAGTCATCGAGCTCTAGCAAGGATAACGGCATCTGCCAGTACAAGCTGGGGACAGCTCGGCGAGCTTCTTCCTCCTCCTGCAGTTGCTTCTCGGCTCTGGCTGCAAAGGCACCTTCCACCAAATCGACCAGGCGATTGAGGGTGGAGAAATCTTCAGCGGTGACTGGCCGATCTGCCGCCTTTTTGGCGAGAATGAGCTCGACCTGTTTGATCAATGTGTCATGGTCTCGAACTCGATCAACTACGAGTGGGTGATCCAGCTTGGTCAACGATTCGGCTGCTGCCTCTGTCAAACTCTGAATGTCAATGCGCCATCCTGTCAGTTTCGCTGCCAATCGAGCATTCTGTCCTTCGCGACCGATCGCTAAAGATAGCTGGTCATCAGCCACAATAACCAGAGCGGTCTTGCCCGAATTCGAATCAGGATCCAGATATACCTGCGACACTCTGGCGGGGCTGAGCGACTTGGTGATGAACACGCGCGGATCGGGATTCCACTCGATCACATCGATCTTTTCATCGTTCAATTCTCGAACGATGGATTGAATGCGCACACCGCGCATACCCACGCAAGCGCCTACGGGATCAACTCCATCCTGCAAAGCGCTTACCGCAACCTTGGATCGTTGTCCTGCTTCACGGGCAACGTTCTTAATCTCCACTAGACCATTATAGATCTCGGGGACTTCGACTTCCAGCATGCGGCGCAGCATATGTCGATGGCTGCGTGAGACTATGATTTGAGGACCACGGCTGGTGCGACGAACCTCGAGTACATAAGCCTGTACCTTTCCATGAGGTCGGAAGCGTTCGCCCGGCACCATCTGGTTGCGAGGAAGGAACGCCTCTGTGCGTCCCAGTCCCAAGGTCACGCCTTGTGGAGCAACGCTCTGTACCGTGCCGATGACCATCTCGCCCTGACGACCGGAAAAGTCCTCAAACAACTGGTCGCGTTCGGCTTCGCGAATGCGCTGCAGGATGACCTGCTTTGCAGTCTGTGCTGCGATGCGGCCAAAGTCATGGGGAGTGCTATCCACCATAATGGTCTCACCAATGGCGACCTCATTGCCCGCAACTTTCTTGGCAGCGCGCATGGACACCTCGGTTCTGGGGTCTTGCACCTTCTCCACAACCTCTTTCTCTGCAAAGACCCTGGCGTCACCAGTGAGTGAATCCACCTTGGCGGTAACATGTTGGGCGCTGCTCACGCCCACGTTGCGCCGAAAGGCAGACACCAAAGCAGATTCGATGGTCTCAAGCACCACGTCCTTGGAAAGACTACGTGAATTGCACAATTCATTGAAAGCTAGTAAAAATTCGCTTTTCATCCAGCAATTGCCTCAGATTTTGTACCTTGTCAATATAAACAGAAAAGTGGGGGGCGCCCACTTCTCATAAAAAAACATATCCGAAATAACAGCCAAAATTATATCACGGCGACTGGTCTTTCGCAAACGGTATCGGGTAACTATCGACGGGCGCCTATCTTCTCCTGATACACATAGTGCAAGTTCGCCATGTGAAGGTCGGTTACAAGGCCATTCAAGGGAATGCGAGACTTGCCGCATGATTCGATATCAATATCAACTAATGCTTCCATGCCGGCGCCAGAGTCAACCAGTTCACTTACCCTGGATTGAATCGTACGCAGGTACTCTTTATCTGATTCCACAATGCGGCCGATCTCTCCCTTGAGTACAACTTCACCATGACCCTGGATCACATTGTGCGCTCCAAAATCGGGTATCTTGGAGAGAGATTCAATCATCTGCTCAAAGTCTCCGTCAAAGATGGTGGGGATGGGCATGAGAGTATCGCCGGCAAAAAGGATGTTTACCTCGGGGATCTCAACCAGAACTGAATCAGGGCTGTGACCGGGCGAATGGACCAATCGAGCGGAGTAGTCACCCAGTCTGACAGTCAGCTCGCCTTGGTTGAACACAAGTTCCGGCAGGCCTATCTCGACTTCTGCCATGCCTGGAAGCCGCGCATTGGCGTCTGCCAGCCCCTCACGACCGAAGGTGTCCAATAGAGAGCGGCAAAGTTCATGACTCACTGTCACCGCATTGGGGAATAGATAGGCGCCATTGGTGTGATCAGCGTGGTAGTGGGTAAGGATCACAAAGCGAACCGGAGCGCTGAGCCGATTCTCCAAGAAGGTCTTGGCATCTTGTGCTTCCTCGGGAAAAGGAAGGGTATCGATGAGAATGGAACCGAAAGGAGTAACTACTGCGCCAGCCGTTACCTGAGCGTACATCTCGCTGGTAAAGACATAAACGTCGTCTGCGACTCTTTCTCGTTGCATTCCTTATAAACCTACCGGTCTCGAAAACGTCACGAGAATAACATAAATGACCAAGCGATGTCAAGACCAAAAGAAAGTCCTCTGGTCTCCCAGAGGACTTGTAAATCCCCACCATGCCGTGTGTCAGCTAATTTTGAACCTACTTTCGTAGGTGGGGTCCTGTCGGAGGAATTTGCCTTGCCGACGGCTACCGCAGCCTCTCCCGAACTTTGAACCCCGTTTGTATAGGTGTTGGCTCAAAACGATTTGCGACATCACGCACACGGTAGGGTGCCTAAGAATGATATCACAACCGATTTTACGTGGCAATAGCATAGTACCAAAATAATACCCTTATCGTTCCACTTTTAGGTAAAAATCACTACAATTGCATTGATTACATGGAGATAATGAGAATCAATACAGTTGCATTGATTACATGGAGATAATGAGAATCAATACAGTTGCATTGATTACATGGAGATAATGAGAATCAATACAGT
>JBDLKB010000074.1:0-6184 GCA_039714055.1 Chloroflexota bacterium | reverse complement strand
AGAAGGCATGTGTTGCATATGTTTATCGATTACCTACCCTATTGAATTAGAGTTAAATAATGATGAATATTGATATAGAACTAAACATGACTATGCGAAGTATAATTTCCATCTCGATCATTCACAATTTCACCAACGCGGAAACTGCGCAGATTGCCTTGCGCTTTGATTCTCCTATAATATGCATCGTGACCGCAACATGAATTCACTAACAACACACCAACTGCCCCAAGACTCCATTGGGTCAAATATCGGTCAACTAACAGAAGGCCATATACTTCAAGGTCGCTATCAGGTGATGGGAGTGCTCGGTACCGGGGGTATGGGATCAGTCTATCAAGCACGTGATTTGCGTTTTACCAATGTAACTAAACTTTGCGCTATTAAAGAGATGCTTAACCAGGACTCGGACGCTAAGCGCAGAGAGCTCAAGACCAAGAACTTTGAGCGAGAAGCCAACATCTTAGCCACTCTCAATCATCCAGCGGTTCCAGAGATCTTTGATTATTTCAGCGAAGGTGACCGCAGCTTCCTGGTTATGGAATACATTTCCGGGAATAGCCTCGACTTTATCATGCAGTCGCGCAACGACTTGCTTGATGAAATCAAAGTACTTGATTGGGCGTTGCAAATATGTGATGTGCTAGCCTATTTACACACACATGATCCTGAGCCGATCATATTCCGAGATTTGAAACCTTCGAATATCATGCTTGATACCCACAATCATATCCGTATGATTGATTTTGGAATTGCCAAGGTGTTTGAAACTGGTCAAAGAGGAACTATGATCGGCACTGAAGGATTCTCGCCTCCAGAGCAATACCGAGGAGAGGCAAATCCATCAAGCGATGTCTACTCACTTGGAGCCACCCTACATGCTCTTCTTTCTGGAACCGATCCCCGCAATGAACCTCCTTTCTCTCACACCGACCGCCCAATTCAGTCATATCGAGATGATATAAGCCCGGCTTTCGTAGCGATAGTAACCAAGGCTCTGTCATACGATAGCTCTGAACGTTTCGATGATGGATCCAAGATGCTTCTTGCCCTTCAATCGGTTGCACAGGGGTTTTCGGGAAAAGATCGTCAGCTGAGAAAGTCTCGATTCGGTACCGGTCCACTTGTCGCAGCCTATACCATCAATCCAAACAACGTCGAACCTGTATGGGTTTTTCGTTGCGATGACGAGATTCGATCTACTCCTCACATCGCAGATGACAAGGTATATATTGGTAGCTACGATAAAAAGATGTACTCTCTCTCGGTGTTGGATGGCACACCTCATTGGGAATTCGTCGCTAAAGATGGAATTGCCTCGTCTCCACTCGTTTCTCGTGGAATGGTAATCTTTGGTTCCGCAGACAAGAATCTTTACGCGGTACACGCTGATACAGGACGCAAATCCTGGTCCTTCAAAGCGTCAGGCGCCATCCATTCGTCACCCTGTGAAGATTTCGGTCACGTGTTCGTTGGCGCCGATGACGGTCATCTTTATGCCGTCAAGCTTTCAACTGGTCGTAAAGCTTGGTCGGTAACAACTGGTGCCGCTATTAGGTCGTCGCCGCTGATTGCTGATGACACGATTATTGCTGGCAATGAGGACGGATTGGTGATAGCAGTGAAAATGGATGGTCAATCAAAGTGGCATTTTTTGGCCAAGAGAAGCGTCACATCAAGCCCGGTAGAATCTCAGGGATTAGTGATCGTTGGATCCCATGACTGCTCAGTATACTGCATTGATGCTGATAATGGTTGGACTGCATGGAGATTCCGTACAAAGAAACCGGTTATTTCATCGCCTGCTGTTAGTGATGAGACTGTTTACATCGGCTCCGTTGATGGTCATCTTTATGCTTTGAATCTCTTTACGGGACAGAAGAGGTGGAGTTACGATATAGGGTCTCAGATAACTTCTTCTCCTATGGTCAATGATGATGCAGTTTACTTTGGCGGAATTGACGGTTTTGTCTACAGCTTGGAAGCAGATAGCGGTCAAATTCGCTGGCGTTTTCAGACTAGTGGACCGATTCCATCTTCTCCAGCTTGTTTCGAAGACATTATTTTGATTGGTTCAACCGACGGACATCTTTATGCATTGCCTGCATAATCTCACCCCAATCAACGGGAGGTCATCTTGAGAGGCATCTTGAATCGTGTCTTCTCTATCCTTTCCAGGCAGGAATCCAACCATATTGAATCATCATCGTCTGAACACTCATATGTTGATGACTCAAACTTGGACAATATTGATAATGCTAGATGCGGTCGCCTATCTTTCGAGTCCTTTACGCACAAGGGACGTGTCAGGTCACAAAACGAAGACAGCTGTGTCGCAATTGGAGGTACGTCGTTTGGCGAACAGCGAAACCGACAAGGTGCGCTTTTCATCCTAGCGGATGGCATGGGTGGATATGAAGGCGGTTCTCGTGCTAGTATGAGAGCCAGCGATATTGTCTCCGACCGATTAGCGCCTTCTGTTCTTGCTCCATTCTTGTTCGGTAGTCAAGCACCGTCGGATTCGATCACTGATTTGATGACACAAGCAGTTCATGATGCAAACAACACTGTTAGAGAAGAGATGCAAGGAAGTGGAACCACTGTATCCACAGTATTGCTGCTCGGAGATTGGATGTATCTGGCACATGTTGGCGACAGTAGAGTATATATCCACGTAGATGGCAAGAAGAACCTCGAGCTGCTATCAGAGGATCATTCTCTCGTTCAACGCCTAATCAGCACTGGTCAAATAGATGCCGACGAAGCAGTGTTGCATCCGCAAAGAAATGTTCTTTATCAAGCAATCGGACAGGATTCACGACTTTCTGTTCAGACACTTGCAAAGAAAGTACCTGAACGGGGATGGATTCTACTCTGCTCAGACGGACTGTGGGGTCATGTCAAAGACGATGACATAGCTTTTGTACTAAACGACTCCAACTCGGTGATTGATGCTGGCAACAGATTAGTTAATCTAGCTCTGGACGCAGGTGGTACGGATAACATTTCTGTCATATTGGCCCATCTCACGTAACTTCCATACTCATTATATGCAATACTATCAAACCTTGAGGTGAAATCACATGAGCCATACATTGCTTGTTCATTTAACTTACGGCGAGCCCTTCCTAGCAGAAACAGAGCGACATCCCGATGTTGATGACCAGTTGTTGATCTGTCACAATCCTCGCCGCCGAGATGGCAAAGATGTTGATCTCTTTCTTCCCGAGGTGACTACGGTGTATATTCCGTGGAGCAAAATCAATTTTATTGAACTTGTGCCCACTGAGGAAGATGACGATATCTTCTCATTTGTTAGAGAATGAGTCTGACTACTACCCCACCCTACTCAGCACCCAAAAGAGCTATCATTCTGGTAGTAGATGATGAACCAAGAATGATTCGGTTCATTCGCATGAACCTTGAGTTGGAAGGTCATCAGGTTATTGATGCTCCTAACGGACTGGTTGCTTTAGACATGATCCGCCGTCATCTACCCGATCTAGTAATACTTGATGTTATGATGCCTGAAATGGATGGGTTTGAGGTTCTCCGGGTATTGCGCGAATCATCGACTGTGCCAGTGATCATGCTAACCGCTAAGGCAGACGAGGATGACAAGGTGTTCGGGCTGGCGCAGGGTGCTGACGACTATGTCACCAAGCCTTTCAGTCCTCGTGAACTATCAAGTAGAGTAAATGCAGTACTTCGCCGCACCTCGATGCCCGCACCTGTACCCAAGACTGAGTTGACTATAGATGATAGATTGTCGATAGACTTTGCGCGCCAAAAAGTGATTGTCGAAGGTATTGAAATCGATTTATCGCCTACCGAGTATCGCCTTTTGTATCATCTTGTTAACAACGCCGGCTGGATAATGCCATATGAGACCTTGTTATCCAAGGCGTGGGGCTATGAGTACAGAGATGAAACTCACTACCTCCGTATCTATGTCGGATATCTACGGAAGAAAATTGAAAAGAATCCCCAGGATCCCAAGTACATCTTGACTGCAAGGAGTGTTGGATATCGGTTCTTTGACTATCGCAAAGATCAGGAAACTGATAATAATTAATAGATTCTCCTCTCGAATCATTCACACCTAGCTTCAAACTGTCTCTTCTGACACGACTCTTATTCCACTCATATACTTTTCTTACACTTGAATCATATACTTAGCATCGCGAATAGAGTATTGCTAATCACGCAAGTTAGAGTTTCAAGAATTAAAGGAGTATCCAATGGGCAAAGTCGTAGGTATCGATCTAGGTACTACTAACTCAGTTGTAGCGGTAATGGAAGGTGGTGACGCCACTGTGATTTCAACCGCAGAAGGAGGACGTCTATGTCCTTCAGTTGTAGCTTTCACCAAGAACAACGAACGTCTAGTGGGACAACTTGCTAAAAGGCAAGCCATAACAAACCCAGAGAATACAGTCTACTCAATCAAGCGCTTTATTGGACGACGCTTTGATGAAACCGAGGTCGAGCGTAAGATGGTTCCCTTTGAGGTCATTGAGGGACCAGAAAGTGATGCAAGAGTCCGAATACCGCAGACCAATCGCGACTACGCTCCACAAGAGATATCTGCCATGATCCTTCAGAAACTCAAGAAGGATGCTGAGGAACACCTGGGAGAACCAGTCACCCAAGCCATCATAACCGTTCCAGCATATTTTAACGACAGCCAACGACAGGCAACCAAGGACGCTGGCAAGATAGCAGGCCTCGAAGTCTTGCGCATCATCAACGAACCCACCGCCGCTAGCTTGGCTTATGGGTTGGACAAGAAAGAAACCGAGACCATTCTGGTATTTGATCTAGGTGGTGGCACCTTTGACGTCTCAGTTCTGGAAGTTGGAGAAGGTGTTGTTGAAGTCAAGGCAACCAATGGTGACACTCATCTTGGTGGCGATGACTGGGACCAGACGATCGCAAACTGGATGGTCGAAGAATTCCTTCGAGACCAAGGTATTGATCTGACAACAGACAAGCAGTCTATGCAGAGACTCAAAGAGGCAGCAGAAAAGGCCAAGATTGAGTTGTCTTCTACCCTTGAGACTGAGATCAATCTGCCTTACATCACCGCTGATGCAACAGGCCCCAAACATTTACTCATGAGGTTAAGTAGAGCAAAGTTCGAGCAGATGAGCGATCACCTTGTACAAAGAATCGTAAAACCGTACGATCAGGCCCTCCAGGATTCTGGCATGTCGAGTGAATTGATCGACGAAGTAGTATTGGTGGGTGGCGCTACCCGCATGCCCATGGTGCAGAATCTAGTCCGAAAATTAACCGGTGGCAAGAGTCCGAATAAGAGTGTGAACCCCGACGAAGTCGTTGCTCTGGGAGCTGCACTGCAAGCTGGCGTTCTATCAGGAGAAGTTAGGGATGTTATCTTGCTCGATGTTACCCCCCTTACACTTGGCGTTGAGACACTTGGTGGTGTAATGACACCTCTAATTGACCGAAATACCACCATTCCAACCGCGAAAACTGAGGTGTTCAGCACTGCGGAAGATTCTCAGTCAGCAGTGGATATCAAGGTCTACCAAGGCGAACGACCAATGGCAGCTAACAATATGCTCCTGGGACAGTTTCGTCTGGATGGAATCCCCCCGGCTCCACGTGGCATTCCCCAGATTGAAGTCAGTTTCGATATTGACTCAAATGGCATCCTAAACGTGAACGCCAAGGACAGAGCAACTGGGCGCGAGCAAAAGATTACTATTACTGCAAGCACTAACCTTTCAGACGATGATGTCAAAGACATGGTTGACCAGGCAAAAGAACATGCTGCTGAGGACCAGCAAAGAAAAGAGTTGATTGAAGCCAGGAATACTGCAGATCAAGTTGGATACCAGACCGAAAAGACGCTTGGCGAGCTCGGGGATAAAGTATCGGACGACGACAAGAAATCGATCGAATCTCTAATCGCCGAGTTGAGATCCGCAGCAGAGAGCGACAATGTTGCCCAAATCCGACGTCTCATCGAACAGGTGCAGCAGGCTTCCATGAAACTAGGGGAAACGATGTACGGTGACCAACCACAGCCAGAGGATGGTGCTTCCGAGGCTCCAGACACCGATCAAGATGATGTGGTTGATGGCGAGTTCCGCAGCGTCTAGACCGTACAAACAACTAGAACTGCCAAGAAGGGCGATAGATCTATCGCCCTTTCTTA
>JBDLKB010000073.1:0-6224 GCA_039714055.1 Chloroflexota bacterium | reverse complement strand
CTGAAAGTATGGAAGCTTTTGTACGAGTGTTGACCGGGATGGAAGAGTTAAATCCTAGACTTTCTAGTATCCACGATCAAACATGGGCAGATGCATTGAGAAAGAACAAGGGACTTTTCGCAGTTTCTGTTGTGCTTGTCCTGGCGACACTGGCAGCAACGCTAATAAGTGTATTAGGTGGGACTCCCTGATATCTATCCAGGTATCTTATTCCTAAAGGTCAAACTCAACTTTCCGACAATTACAGAAATAACGCTGCAAAACCATGCAGAAAAAATGGGAGTTACTATACCAAGTAATTCCTTGGCAGCATTTGCGCCAGGAAGGGAGAACATAATCCAGTTGTATGCCACCAATCCCATGCTCATCGCCAGTAAAGCCAACCATACTCCCATTTGTCTACCTTGATAGCCGCGAGGTCTAACCAACAGAGCGATTATGCTGATGCAGACCAGTCCTGCAATACTTATCAACATGATGATCAATTCCTGGATTGGCTCCGCTGTGGTAGAGCCGCCATCAGGCTCACTTGGTTGTACAGCTGAAACTGTATTGGTCACCTGCTTCGTTGCGGTTGGAGAGATCTTTATTGGGGGTTCAGTGACCGTTGGGGCCGGAGGGGCTTTTGTAGGAGTAGGAACTGGCGTCAGTTCCTGCACGATCGCGGGTTGATCTTCAAACACAGAAACAGACAAACCAACGGATGCGCGAGCATCCTCACTGCTAGCCTTGATCTGTATCTGCCCGGGGACGTTGAGCTTCAAATCAATGCTGGCAACGCCGTCAATAGTCTCAACTTTCGGCTGGGGAACATCCAGACCCAGTCCCTCGCTTAAATAGCTCACAGTGAACTGGACTAGTGTTCCGTCTGGCACCGGGCGTGCGTTGTGATCCAAAATCGCACTGGTCTTGACAGTTAATGTGTCACCTAATCTGACATCAAATGGTTGTGGAGTGTCGCTTTCGGTCAATAATGGTTGGTCGAAATGTAGCTGAATTATCTGATTCGGATCTGGTGATGTTACCTCGATAAGATCATATGAGATCGCAGGCACTGACACAGGCGACGCGCCATGCGGGTGAATCTGCCCATAGAGAGCACGTACAGCAGCTTCAATGAATGGTGATGTTTTGCTGTACACACCATAGTAGGCGCTTAGCTTACTAATGTCTGTTGTATCGAGAAAATATGGTGCGTTGAATGCAAGGACAACAGTTTCTGTTCTGGCCACAATGTCAGGTCTAGACGAGAGGAAAGTAGACACAATATCCGATTCCGGATGCTCTTCTGATATGTCTAGCATGGCGAACACAATCCAGTCAGCATTTTCAACATTACCCATCACCGAGTCGATCTCTAATTCATCAGGTGGCTCTGTAGTGAGAGTGTCTGTGGCTGGGGCAGGATATGCTGCTTCGGTGAGCAGCGCCTGCCCGAGATCCGTAAAGGAGTAACTGACTATTCTTCCTGGTAGGACCTGATTTGTACCTTGAGGTCCAAAGAGTTTTAAAATTTCATCCCTGATTGTGTTTAACTCAAGTGGCGATAGAGCTGGACAAGTTGAACATTGTTTCAATTCTCGAACATCAGTGAAAATGACTATGTTGTCGCTTTTTCTTGGTGCTTCGGCGAGCCAAACCTCACCAGCACTAACCGCGGGCACAATCAGCGAGATTGAATCTTGAGCAATCTGTGATACCTGATGTGTAAAAGTGCCAACACTCTTCTGTATCTGACCTAATGGTATTAGCGTGTTTTCGAGACTAAAGTCGCCACCGTACATGCGCAGTTTAAGCTCGAGTATGCGTAGGACTGATTCATCGACTCGATTCTTAAAATCGACGTCCTCTATATACATGTCGTGAAACCAATCAATGGTATCTTTTACGTTCACCACATGATCGATATATCGTCCGCTGAGTGAAAAATCAGACAAGGTCAATACATCATTACCAGCAAGGAAAGCGTCGAGGGCTACCTGTCGATGAGGAAACTCTAATAGTTCGGGATCAAAGTATCGCTTTACTGCGGGAACTCCAAGTTCGTCCGATACAAGCACGCCACCATTGGAACGCCACTCGTTAAACTCTGGGATTGAGAGGAACGAGTCAAGAGCTTGTTTATCGAAGCTAATCGGTCGGGTGCTTTCGCGAATATTCCCCTGAAATCCCTGGAACCTAATATGGGAGGACAATAGTGCATCAATGGTTGCAGTGACAGATTTTGCGCCAGAAGTCACCGCAAAGAAAGGTGCTAACTCGATCTGTTTTAATTGTTCGAGTGATTTGCGTACCGTAGGCACTTCCTCACCTGGCAATCGATCTGAGCTGCCCAGACCGGGAAAATACTTTGCGACTACCGCAACTCTGCCATTGCTTCCTTCGTGAACTCCTTGGGTATAGGCTTCTCCCATTTGTCCTACCCAAAAAGGATCGCCACCGAACGACCTGGTACCCAAGGAGTCGTAGACCTCGGCAATAGGGCTTTCCAGTACATCCAGAGATGGTCCTAGTAGCATGTTCACACCAACAAATGAGAGTTCTTGACCCGCTACAGCGCCTACTGTCTTTGCATGCTCGGGAAGCCAGGTAGCACCAACTGCCATATTACTAGGCAGAGGCGTAAGACCAGTGTGAACTTGTGAGAAAGGAGGACCATCACCTTCATGACTCATTGCTATGAAAAGAGGAACAAACTGGGATTGAAGGTCATTACCAGTAGATTCATCACCAGCCGATTCTAGCTGGCTTGCCAAAGAAGACATTTTTTGAATTTCATTTGCTAGTACGCCTAGCTGAGTAGGGGAATCTATCCAGGTTGTAACATTGTCATTGTCAGCTTTTATCAGAACTCCGCCAATGCTATAGTCTTGAACAAATTCAGCAATATAGGTGTTGGGACCTGCGCTGTCGCTAAAGAATGACACCAGGAATAACTGACCTACACGCTCTCTAGTCGACAACTGAGACAATATCCGTGATGCTTCAGTATCACTGGTGTCAGTCTGAGCGAGCACCGAGTGACCTGCAAATAGCTGCACCGAGATCAGAACTATGGCGATAAGGGAGAGTGTACGGATTCTATTCTGCATGGTCATAACGCGTGAGGATTATAGTCGTGGGAGAAACGCATGACAAGAGTATCAATTCCGTCAAGCAACATATGTTTGTACGGGTATGCTGTAATTAACGGACCCTCCCATTGGGCTAGTGACACTCAGCTAGCCCGTCTGTAAAGAGCACCGCTAGGAGAGCGGTGCTCTTTTTATTCAACTTCAGGTCTTGCCCAACAACACAACACCAACTGTTTGGCAGCTTGAACCTCGTCAAGTCGACGAATTGGCGCATTATGTGGAGCAGTCAGCAGTAATTCCGGATTCTGCTTTGCTTCATCGATGATTCGAGCAAGCGCTTCGACAAATGCATCGAGAGCTTCCTTGCTTTCGGTTTCAGTTGGCTCGATCATTAGTGCTTCATGTACGATCAATGGGAAGTAATTCGTCGGTGGATGGAAACCATAATCTATCAGTCGCTTTGATATGTCTAAAGCTCTGACATCACTATTCTCCAAGTGCCCTTCAGCCACAAACTCGTGCATACATGAACGGTCACCATAGGGAAGAGGAAGCAGCTCTGAGACCCTAGCTTGCAGGTAGTTGGCATTCAACACTGCATGTTCGGCTACTCTTCGTAAACCTTCCATACCTAGTTGTCTGATATAGGTGTATGCTCTAATGAAAACACCAAAGTGGCCATGGAATGACTTTAATCTACCTATGCTCTTCTCAGGCATTGCCAGGCGATACCATGGAATGTCGTTATCAGACCCAGAACCAGTGTCATGATCATCGCTGTTCCATTCAGGAATTACTATCGGACCTGGTATGAAGGGAGCAAGACGCTCACTAACTCCAACTGGTCCTGAACCGGGACCGCCACCTCCATGCGGGGTGCTAAATGTTTTATGGAGGTTATAGTGCATTACATCAAAGCCAAGGTCTCCAGGCCTAGTAATTCCGAGCAGCGCATTCATATTAGCACCGTCGCCATATACCAGCCCACCACACGAATGAACCAACTCGACTATTTCCTCAATCTGCTCTTCGAATAACCCCAGGGTGCTAGGGTTGGTGATCATCAGTCCGGCTGTTGTCTCATCGCAGAGGTCACGTAGCTTTTCAAGGTCGATATTTCCTCGTTCATCGGATGGTATCTGCACAGCTCTAAAGCCACTCATAGTAGTTGTAGCTGGGTTTGTCCCATGAGCGCTATCCGGAATAAGAATTCGATCCCTCTTCAAGTCACCGCGATCTTGGTGATAGGCGCGAATCATGAGGATGCCGGCTAATTCCCCATGGGCACCGGCTGCTGGCTGCAATGAGACAGCAGCAAAACCACCAATTTCCTTCAACCACTCCTGCAAGTAGTACATCAGGAACAAATTTCCTTGTACTGTTTCATCAGGCTGAAGTGGGTGGGACCTGGTAAATCCTGCAAGGCGAGCTGTCATCTCGTTAATTCTTGGATTGTACTTCATAGTGCACGACCCAAGAGGATAGAAACCTCTGTCGATTGAGTAATTCAGAGTCGACAACCTCGTGAAATGGCGCACCACATCAGATTCGGACACCTCAGGCAAATTGAGTTCATTGCGCTTGAACTCATCTGGAAGGGGCGTTTCTGGTACATCGATCGCTGGATATTTGACGCCTCTGCGTCCTGCAACACCTAAATCATAGATCAATGGCTCAAGCATTGGAAATCTCCTCAAGAGCAGAAACTAACTGATCAATCTGATCACGACTATTCATCTCCGTAACCGCAACCAACATGTGATTTTCCATTCCAGAGAGATCCTCACCCAGGTCGCGCCCCCCGATAATGCCCCAATTATCCAGCAGCTGCTCGTTCACATCACGCGCAGCAATCGGACACTCGACAACAAACTCGTTGAAGAATGGTTCATCATAAGCGATTGAGAAGCTATCAAGATCACCAATCTCTCTAGCTGCATAATGCGCCCTGTGATAACACAACTTTGACACTTGCTCGAAACCATTCTTTCCCAAAGCAGCAAGGTATACAGTTGCCGCTAATGCCATCAATCCTTGATTGGTGCATATGTTTGAGGTTGCACGTTCGCGGCGTATATGCTGTTCTCTGGTCGACAAAGTAAGCACATATCCGGGGTTTCCGTCGATGTCTTTGGCTTCACCAACGATGCGTCCTGACATTCTTCTCACATGTTTATTTCGTGTAGCAAAGAAGCCCAGGTAGGGACCACCATAGGAGAGGGGTATTCCTAATGGTTGACCCTCTCCTACCACTATGTCTGCTCCTGAATCACCTGGGGCTTTGATCATTCCCAAACTAATCGGATTCACTACAGCAGCCAACAATGCTCCAGCACCGCGAGCAACATCGCCGAAAGATTCGATATGACGCAATCGACCTAAATAATCAGGTGATTGAACCACAACTAGAGCAGTGTTATCATCGATCTTCAAGCGCAATTCTTCTATCGATGATGCGTTTTGGATCTCAGCAGCATCCTGCAGATATGTCTTCATAGTTTGCAAATAGTGGGGGTGTACCGTATCGAGTACGAGGATATTGGTTCTCTTGCCTCGGTATATTTGCAATGCCATTATTGCTGCTTCAGCCAAAGCGGTGGCACCATCATAGTGGCTAGCATTTGCCACATCCATCCCGGTCAGGGCACAGATCATACTCTGGTATTCATATATAGCTTGAAGAGTTCCTTGACTCACCTCAGGCTGATAGGGTGTGTATGCAGTAAGGAACTCGCCTCTTTGCAGAATTGTGTCCACCACTGCTGGAATGTAATGCCGATAAGCTCCCGCACCGAGAAAGACGGGAGTGTCTTGATGGTTGACATTGAATGATGAAATCTCCGACAATTCAGCAATTGCTTCCATCTCAGTGCATGGTCTCGGTAGCTCGAGATCAGGATAGCGTACATGCTCGGGAATGTCTTCGAATAATTCACCGATCTGTCCAACCCCGACAGTTCGAAGCATGGCTTTACGTTCCGCTTCAGTGTGCGGTATATACACCATATTTTTACTCCATAAAACGGATTATTGGATATTTGATGGGGGGTTACTTGCTCTCGATATGGGCGCTATAAGCTTCTGCGCTCATCATCTCGGACAGGTCATCTGAGTCATTTGCTTTGATTCTGACAAACCATCCCACTCCAT
>JBDLKB010000072.1:0-6225 GCA_039714055.1 Chloroflexota bacterium | reverse complement strand
TCCTAATACACAACAAGCGCTCGACAAGCGAGCGTGGGCAAGAATTATATCACGCGCCATCATCAGTGACAATGGTCGTTGTTCAGTGTCCAGGACATGGCTGTATAAACCTCCCTCAGGTTTCGAACCTGCGGGAGGTTGTCTGCTACTGAAACATAGCTTCGTTGCAAGCAGAATCAGGCTTGATACAATTCGCCCTGCATGTTTTGTCCGAACTGTAAACATATCTTGGGATCAGACCACACTCAATGTCCAAATTGCGGTGTCGAGTTTTGTTCTGACTGTGGAGTAATGCTTCCTGACAGCGCGCCCAAGTGTTCCCAGTGTGGAGCAGAATTCACCTTTACTTGTTCAGAGTGCGGTGCTGATATCTCGATGGATGCTGATTCGTGTCCATCATGCCATGCGACATTCAGTGAAGATAATGACATTGGAATAGACTCCGACTCACTGGGTGCACCATTTACCGGCACCTGCCCTTCATGCTATCAACCCATTTATCTTGAGGATGGCTATTGCAGTTCCTGCGGGCAGCTAGTGTGTCCCAGCTGCAGTGGCGCAGTCGACGATGAAGACAAGGAATGCAGTCATTGTGGGAAGCTGTTGATTTTTGAGTGTCCCATATGTGAGCAAAGTCTGTTGGCAACCACTCCAATGTGCCCGAATTGTGACACCTACTTCACACGTAAATGTCCTGGCTGTCAATCTCCCATCCTCGGCAATCCTCAAACTTGCCCAACATGTTCAGCACCGATTGAGACGCGACATCGCCCAGCAGGACATCGATTGACACTATCACTGACGGTTGCCTGTCCCAAGTGTCAAACACACTTTAACGCGTTTCAGAGTCGCTGTCCCGGCTGCAAAGCTGAGGTCTGTCCCGCTTGCCTTCGTCTGCGCTACCCTGAAGATGAGGATTGCCCAGTATGCGGTGAAAGGAAGCCAATCTTCTCGTTGAACACCTGTGACGAATGTGGAATGCAGTTTGAGATTGGGTCACAAAACTGCCCACAATGTCACGTTGCTCTATGCCTACATTGTGGATCAACTCTCTACTCGTCAAATTGCAGCGTTTGCGGGGCGGAACATCCTGCAGTTGAAGGTAGTCAACCGTAGACCGGTCAATCAATAGGGACTCTAAAGCACGGGGTGCCTGTTGGGCAATCAAAATCCCCACTATTAGTTCAAATCATACTTGACATACCAGAACATCTGTGCTACACTGACACTTGTCCCTAACTAACACTGGAGTGAAGATGACCAAGAAATCTGATACATTGTCAGCTCGCAACGAAATGCTAGATCAGACCATAGACACCATATTAAAGCGATACGGTGACGGAGCAATCATGAAACTGGGAGATGCATCGCATCTGGATGTAGAAGTCATTCCTACCGGTTCATTATCACTAGATGTAGCACTAGGTGTTGGTGGGGTACCGAGAGGTAGAGTGGTCGAAATCTATGGTCCAGAGGCGTCAGGTAAGACGACGCTATGTCAGCATATTGTGGCTGAAGCACAAAAGAGAAATGGTCTTTGCGCGTTTATCGATATGGAGCATGCTCTGGATCCTTCCTATGCCTCCAAATGCGGGGTTGATGTTGACAATCTATATATTGCACAACCGGACACAGGGGAACAAGCACTTGAGATAGCAGAGGAGCTGATCCGCTCTGGCACCATGGATGTGGTGGTGATCGATTCAGTGGCTGCATTGGTTCCACGGGCTGAGATTGAAGGGGAAATGGGTGATGCCCACATGGGTATGATGGCGCGGCTGATGAGTCAAGCATTGCGCAAGCTTTCAGGCGCAATCAAACATAGCAATACTACGATGATCTTTACCAACCAATTGCGGGAAAAGATTGGAGTGATGTTCGGCAGCCCTGAGACCACCACTGGAGGAAAGGCACTTA
The DNA here is from genome assembly GCA_039714055.1 of Chloroflexota bacterium. Lineage (GTDB taxonomy): Bacteria > Chloroflexota > Anaerolineae > Promineifilales > UBA4811 > JBDLKB01. The sequence goes on along the minus strand of JBDLKB010000072.1, from coordinate 4,308 downwards.
AGTTTTATGCTAGCGTTCGACTAGATGTACGCAGAATCCAGACCATCAAATCGCAGGGCGAGGTTACCGGTTCCCGCTGTCGAGTTAGAGTGAAGAAGAATAAGGTAGCTCCGCCATTTGGTGAAGCAGAATTCGACATCATGTACAAGTGCGGAATATCCAAACTAGGTGATTTGCTGGACTTGGGGGTAGAGTACGGAATCATCGATAAGAGAGGAAGCTACTTTCGTTACAATGAAGAGTTGATCGGACAAGGCAGGGAAAACGCGAAACGATTCTTTGAGGAGAATCCAGGCATAATAGATCAACTTGAAGCAAATATCAGACTTGCGGCGGGTCTTCCGGAGATGGAGATATCATCTGACGGAAGAGAATGACCCCGCTCAGTGTCCAGGAACAGGGAACGCCCTCGCATGGAGGGCGTTCGTGTTTTATGAGAATGTTTAGACAGGACGCAGTTGATTAGCTCTTTAGTCGCTCCACTTCATCAGCAATCACTTTGCCAAGGCGAGCGATGCCTTCACGTATCCTGTCTGGCGGCATGCAGGAGAAGTTCAAACGCATAGCACTCTTGCCGCGTTCATCCGAGAAGAAGGCAAACCCAGGCACATATGCCACATTCTGGGCTAATGCTTTATCCACCAGCAGCTCGGTATCTACCCCCTCTGGACATCTCGCCCAGAGAAACAGACCGCCCATTGGATGTGTCCAGGATGAGCCTTCGGGGAAATAGTCCTCTAGCGCTTGCAGCATTACATCGCGTCGTTCGCGATAGACAGCACGGATCACCTTAACATGGCGCTTTAGAATTCCTCTTGAAGCGATGTCATGAGCAAGCATCTGTACAAAGGTACCGGTGTGCAGATCGGCTCCCTGCTTTGCTTGAATGAGTTTATCCATGATTATCTCCGGGGCGATGATCCAACCCAGGCGAATGCCGGGAGCAAGGGTCTTGGAGAAGGTACCGAGGTAGATCACATTTTCCTTGTGGAGCGAGATAATGGGAGGGACATCTTCTCCTTCGTATCTCAACTCGCCATATGGATCATCTTCAACAATAAAGACATCATACTTGGCGGCTATCTCAGCCAACTTGATTCGCCTTTCAAGCGGCATAGTGGTTCCAGCAGGATTCTGGAAGTTGGGCAGGACATAGATGAATTTGACAGGTTCTTTCTGCAGTACTGCTTCCAGTTTATCAACCTGCATTCCATCATCGTCCAATGGGATCGATACAAACCTGGTTTCATAGGCATTCCAAGCTTGAAGCGCACCCAGATATGTTGGCGCTTCAGTTAGCACCGTGTCGCCAGGAGATATAAAGACCTTGCCAATCAAATCCAGTGCCTGTTGAGAGCCGTTGGTGAGCAAGATGTTCTCAGGAACGGCAGGAACTCCATATGCTCCGACTTTCTCCGCCAGGTATTTTCGGAGAGGAAGGAATCCCTCAGTGGAAGAATACTGCAGGGCTTGCTGAGGACATTCTTCGAGAATAAAGTTGCTCGATTCCTTAAATTCACGTACAGGAAATACCTCGGGTGCAGGCAACCCACCGGCAAAAGATATTATTTCAGGATTCTGAGTGAGTTTGAGTAGTTCTCGAATAACAGAGCGCTTCATTTTTAGCGTTCTACCTGCTAGTTTGGTGGACCAGTCAGTTGTCCATTGTCCATCGAGCATATTATCGCCTCCTAAGATATGGGAATAGTAATGGGGGTGTGAGAAAACAAATAAAGTTGATACTAATTTGCCTTACCATGACCGCGATGCTATAATGACCACATATACATTGTATGTGCTGCGTATTGCCAATGCAATGTGTAGTATGTAACCACTTTATTTGTAACTTCTCATGAAAGATCTAGCGGGGAAACAGTAGATGCAGAACCGAAGACAAGAGATACTCACTATTCTAAAACAGAAGGGAAGCGCGACTGTTGACGAGCTGGCAGAGATGCTGGAACTGACTCCGGTGACAGTTCGACATCACCTGGACATTCTCAGGGCTGAATTCCTGGTTGATGCCCCAGAGGTTAAACGTCGCAAAGGACCTGGGCGCCCGCAGTACGTCTATTCACTCACCGAAGAAGCTGCGATTCATTTCCCTCAGGCATACGACCGTTTAGCACATGAATTACTGGAAGAAATCGAAGAGTTGTTTGGTCCTGATGCAGTAGGCGAGATGATGGATCAGATCGCCAAACGAAGAATCCTTGAAGCACCATACATGGATGAATCACTTTCAGTAGAGCGACGAATGGACGCTTTGGTCGAGTTCCTAAACAAACGGGGATACATGGCGCAGTGGCACAAGCAGGAAGATGGCACGAATGTGGTTCAGGTCAGCAATTGTCCCTATAAGAGGACCGCTCGAGTTCATCCGGAACTATGTGCGCTTGATCTCAAAGTATTGGAACGGGTCTCCAATGCAGAGGTGGTCAATCTGCACCGCATTTCAGACGGCAATACCAGTTGCCTATATCGAATAAGGTTTCCTAGCTCTGACTGATCCTGATCGACTTTATTATCATCCTGGTCTTTTTTATTGACAGCCCTCATACCGAATGATACAATTTGAGCTTGACAATCGTTTCAAGCAATTCACGTTCCAAACAGGAGACATCCATGTCCAATACATCCGTTATCGATAAGACCTCATCCATTACCGTGACTCCTTCAGCAGCCGAAAAGGTCCAGGCTATGTTGTCTGAACAGAAGCTTGAGGATTACCATCTGCGGGTATATGTCGCTGGTATGGGTTGTTCAGGTCCACAATATGGATTGGCATTTGACAACAACACCAAAGAAGACGATAGCATCGTACATACCAGCGGATTGAGTGTTGTGATTGATCCCAACAGCTTGATGTACCTCGATGGTGCAATCGTAGACTATATGGAAACACCTCAGGGGGCAGGTTTTCGTATCTACAATCCAAACATGGAAGCACCATCATGCGGTGGATGTGCTGGTAGTTGTGGATAGGGAACAGCTACTGTAACCCAAAGCATTTATGACAAAGTCAGAAGTTGATCGCAGGATTCTCTGGCTCGATCTCGGAGACCTGGGTGATCTTGTGCATCCTCACGGTCCTCACGAGCAATGGCAGGATCATGGCGTGGGTCTGCTTCGCACAATACTGCATCAGAAAGGAGTGGAGACAGACATCTACTCCACCCGATTGGCGACCTCCTGGCGACAGATCAAGAAACAGATCAAAGGCTATGATATTCTGTTGATGAATATCCGCAGCTACACATTTCCGATCGCGCTCAGAGCAGCTACGCTCTTCAAACAGATGAATCCAAATGGTATGGTCATTGTAGGTGGAATGCACGCTACCGTCGCTCTGAGCGAAATGGAACGCGAGGAGGTTTTTGATCGCATTTGTCAGGGACCTGGCGAGAAGGTGATCGTGGATCTAGTAAAGAATCCAGAGGATCATCCTCGAGTAATCACTGGTATCAGCGCTAAATCAATGGCTGAATGGCCCAGCATAGATCGCACCCTGTGGCCGAAACCGCACAAAAGGTTGAGAGATTTTCCGTGGCCCTTGGAACCTGAGTGTGGCTGGGGTCCAGGACCGGTGGCGACTGTCCTGACCAGCAGAGTTTGTCCCTGGCGCTGCGTATTTTGCAACGAGTCATCCTATATCCCGAATATGGGACGAAAACCAGTAGAAGCGGTGATCGAAGAGTTAAATTATCTTGACGAACATCACGGTCCACTAGGATCAATAGTGATTCACGACTCGATGTTCTTCCAGCACCCCAAGTGGTTGCAGGAATGGATTGACAAGTACCCAAGACTGGCAAATAAAAAGTGGAACTATTGGGCTGCGGCACGATCTGACTCTGTACGCCAGTGGCCTGACCTATTCGAGGCACTGATTCGTGAGACTGGCTGGAATCTGATCTCAATTGGCTTTGAATCAGGCAGCGATCGCGTGCTGCGAATTTTGAATAAAGAATGTACCGCTGAAGACAACTACTTTGCCATCGATCTGGTCAATCGTATTGGCAGCGAGATGGTTGCAGAAGGTAAAGAGCCGCCGATCTTTTGGTCGAACATAATGCTGGGAATCCCGGGAGAACAAAGGGAGGATGCTATTGAGACTATGCGCATGGTCAAGTCGATGGATCGTGTTCTGCCGTCGTTCTCATTCTATGCGCCATATCCTGGCTCAGCTCTCGGTTACCAGATCATAGCTGAAGGCAAGAGTCTGATGTCAAAAGAAAACTACCATAGATTCCCCGATGATGAGAAGGTGAAGGGGATTGACTATAACTTTTACCGCGACCTGCTTGC
>JBDLKB010000071.1:0-6345 GCA_039714055.1 Chloroflexota bacterium | reverse complement strand
CCTGATACACAGGTTGTTGGGCTATCCGAGTTTAATGCGGAAACCCAGGAACAACTTGACTCCCTTCAGCCAGATGTTGTCATCATTGATGCTGACCAACTCAATCGTTCTGACGTAACAGACACTGTTCTCTCCTGTCTTCCCAATGTCAAGATCGTAGGGCTGTCGCTTGAACGCGCCCATATCACTGTTTCCTATCTGCAGCAACAGACTGGTGCCGCCGTAGAGGATCTGGTTTCAGCCGTTCGCAGCTTGCCCCTGGACAACGACTGGGCTACCAAGAAGCGTCAAATGCGTATTCTTGCCGCCATTCAGGGGCCTCTGGGTCAAAGAATGGTTGACACAATCTCTCAATACGCGCCAAGCCATTGGAATGTGTCCATTTGGCGCGCACCGCCGTTGATGCCACCGGACAAGGTTGATCTGGTACGTATGCTTCCCAAGCATATGGCAGCTGCAGATCTGGTGCTAGCCGTTGCAGAGAGTGAACATTTCGGCATGCTGTTGCCGGAAATAGCCTTCCGAAGCGGCGCGCGAGCCGTAGTAGCTCCAGTTGAAAACCCACGTTGGTATTCGGCACAGACACTTGAACGAATTCAGACAAAACTGAATGCCAATGCTGTAGCTTATGCCTTTCCCAAACCCTTTTGCAGTCTTACCATGCGCACCTATAACGAAGGACAATGGCGGGTAGAGTATCAGGATGCCCACATTGAGGAATTTGCCCGCTACTTTGGAAGACCAGAGTTAAGGATCCTTGTGGGTGAGGATGGCAAAGTTTCTCGGTGCGAGGTTCGTCGCGAAATGGCATGCGGACTGGCTCGTGAACTGGCTGAGGCTTTGTTCGGTTGCGATGCTGATCAAGTTGAACAATGCGCTAGTTCCATTCTCGAATCGTGCGCATGCTCCAATGGTCTCTTTACCGATTTTGACTATAGGGTTCCATTGCGACAGGTTTCTCATTCGATAATTCATGAGGCACTACGTCGCGAGATGGAACCATATCTTTCTGGTTTTGGCAGCAAGGTTCAATGATGAACGTTTATCCTTGCTTTAGTAATGTCTGGTCGTGCTCGGAAGATTACGAGCACTTGTTAATAAGCTTAAAGGAGAGGATTCAATGTTAGTTGATATCAAATCACCAGTACCATCCGACATCGAGATCGCTCAAGACGCAGAACTTGAGCCGGTCCTCAAGATTGCCGATGCGATTGGATTGTCTGAAGACGATCTGGATTTGTACGGAAAGTACAAAGCCAAAGTCCATTTGAGTGCTTTGGACAAATTCGCCGATCGTCCTCAAGGCAAGTACATAGATGTCACTGCCATTACCCCCACACCGCTTGGTGAGGGCAAAACTGTGACAACCATTGGACTCAGCCAGGGACTGCACTATATCGGTAAGAAAGTGATAACTGTGATCCGGCAGCCTTCCCAAGGTCCAACCTTTGGTATCAAAGGAGGTGCCGCTGGCGGTGGTTACTCACAAGTAATTCCCATGGAGGATTTCAACCTACACCTCACTGGTGATATTCACGCTGTTGGTGCGGCGCACAACCTGCTTGCTGCCGCCATTGACAACCGCATGGCTAAAGAAGTTCGCTGGAGCACTAGCTTCCTGGCAAAGGCACTGTGCCCCAATGATGAGTACACTGACTCCATGCGCCAGCGTCTCGACCGGCTTGGCATCGAATCAGAACGCCCTTCCGACCTTTCCGATGAGGACAAGGAGAAAATGTTCCGCTTAAACATCGATCCGCAGTCGATCCAATGGAGGCGAGTTGTAGACGTCTCCGATGCTTCCCTGCGCAATATCACCTTAGGTCTGGGCACAGTAAACGATGGCGTTCCTCGCCAGTCAGGCTATGACATCACCGTAGCTTCCGAGATCATGGCTGCACTTGCCATGTGTTCTGATCTTGCTGACCTTCGAGATCGAATGGGACGCATTATCATAGGCACCAGCAGGAAGGGCGGCTTGCGCTATGCTCGTCCCATTGAGCCCGTCACAGCAGAAGACCTCAATGTGGCCGGCGCTATGACTGTGCTCCTCAAAGATGCTATCATGCCCAACCTGATGCAAACGCTCGCCGGAAGTCCTGCGTTCGTCCACTGTGGTCCCTTTGCCAACATCGCTCAAGGCAACAGCTCTATCATCGCTGACAAAATCGCCTTGCGACTCACTGACTATGTGGTAACCGAATCAGGCTTTGGCGCTGACTGCGGCATGGAGAAATTCATGAACCTAAAGAGTCGCTACAGCGGATTGGTTCCCAACTGTGTGGTGCTGGTATCCACCATTCGAGCTCTAAAGATGCACGGCGGTGGTCCTAGGGTTGTGGCTGGAAGACCATTGGATAAAGCTTACACTGAAGAGAACCTGGATCTACTGGAGAAAGGTTTACCAAACTTGCTGCAGCACATTGAGAATGCACTCAAGTTTGGTGTTCCCGTGGTTGTCGCAGTCAACCGCTTCAAAGATGACACCGATGCAGAGATCGCATTCATCCGCGAGCGTGCCATTGCCACTGGTGCGGAGGATGTGGTTGAGAGTTCGGTCTGGATGAATGGAGCAGCCGGTGGAGCCGAAATGGCTCGTGCTGTGGTGAAAGCTTGTGAAAAGCCATCCAATTTCAAGTTCCTATACTCTGATGAAATGTCGATCAAGGAAAAGATTGAAACTGTTGCCCGCGAGATCTATCGAGCCGATGGAGTGGACTATACTCCCGAAGCCTCTGCCAAAATCAAGCTGTTCACCGATATGGGGTTGAGTCATTTGCCACTGTGCATGGCAAAGACACATCTTTCATTCTCCCACGACCCCAAACTAAAGGGGGCGCCACGAGGTTGGAGACTGCCCATCACCGATGTTCGTGCCAGCGTGGGTGCGGGGTTCATCTTCCCGTTGTGCGGTACCATGCGTACTATGCCCGGATTGCCGACTCGTCCCGCATTTACCGATGTTGACATCGATGTAGAGACGGGCACAGTGTTGGGATTGTTCTAACTTATTAATCAAAGAAAGGAGGCAGGCAAATGAGTCTGGTAGATTTTCTCAAGGTAATGGAAATGGAGGAGCGCGCTGCTTACGCCAAGTATCAGTGGGCCATGGATCAAACGGACGATGAAGCCGTTCGCAAGATTCTCATGCGCCTGCGTGATGAAGAAGCAGTTCACGCTGACCTCCTCAAATATGAACGTGATCGGCTTATCAGCCTTTCGAAGGAGTAAAGATCAAATGGAAAAGATGAATATAAAGGTTCCTTCCATGTACGCTGACCATCATGTGTTGGTGGTACGCGATCTTCTGAGCCAACTTGATGGAGTCGAGCAAGTCTATGCCAGTTCGGCTTTTCACGAGGTAGTGGTTAAATATGACCCTGCCAAGATCGATGGCTCAAAGATCGCTGGTGTGCTGGATGAAGCTGGATACACAAAGCCCTTGCAAGTTCAGGTTCAAGGCAAGACTGCCGAGGATGCTTGGAAACAAGGTCAATTCCGCAGAACCCAAACATATGCGGCTGACCGTGAGATGTCTAGCGAGTTCCGTACCAACTAGGAGTATATGATGGCAAAAAGACAAATAAACCCATCTATCGATCCTGCCGCCATCGAGATGATTCAGATTGCGGAGCAGGAAAACATTTCGACTGTCTTTAGTCGCGCTGCTGCCATTGCACCTTGTCCCATCGGTGCCGATGGTGCCTGCTGCAAAATCTGTGTCATGGGGCCCTGCCGCTTGGTCGGAAAGACCACTCGGGGTATATGTGGCGCAACTCTAGCAACCGTCGCTGCCAGAAACTATGCTCGCATGTGTGCTGGGGGAGCATCAGCTCACTCCGATCATGGCCGTGATTTGGCTCTGACATTGGTCGGTGTAGGCGAGGGCGTGACTGATGGATATGAGATTAAAGACGTAGCCAAGTTGTACGAGGTCGCTGGCTTTCTTGGCATCTCTACCGATGACAAGACCACACAGGATCTTGCCCTGGAGGTTGGCGAAGTGGCATTAGCACAATTCGGCCAACAGAGAGGCGAGATCATTTACACCAAGCGAGCCACTAGGAAACGCCAAGAGCTTTGGCGTAAACTGGGTATCACTCCTCGCGGTGTAGATCGCGAAGTGGTGGAAACCATGCACCGAACCCACGAGGGAGCTGACCTCGATCCTGAAAACATCCTCAAACAGTCAATGAGAGTTGCTCTTGGCGACGGATGGGGTGGTTCAATGCTCGCTACCGATATCAGCGACATCCTCTTTGGCACACCAGCACCTGTGCAGTCAATGGCAAACTTGGGTGTGCTCAAAGACGATGAAGTCAACATTGTCATTCATGGACACGAGCCCACACTATCTGAAATGATCGTTGTGGCAGCACAGGATCCGGAAATGATTGAATACGCCAAAACTAAAGGCGCTGCTGGTATAAATCTATCAGGCATCTGCTGTACTTCAAACGAAGTTCTTATGCGCCATGGAATTCCACCAGCGGGCAACTTCCTGCACCAGGAATTGGCCATCATCACCGGAGCGGTCGAATCTATGATCGTTGACGTGCAATGTATCATGGCAGCACTGGGTGAACTGGTAGAAGACTACCATACCGAGCTCATCAGCACTCTAGACAAAGCTAAAATTCCGGGAGCAGTGCACATACCCTTCTATGAGCATAGCGCGCTCACCACTGCCAAGGAAATCGTTCGACGTGCAGTCGACAACTATCCCAATCGCGGCAAGACTCAGATTCCTGACATCACGCAGGGAGTAGTTGCGGGATTCTCACACGAATACCTGAACTATATGCAGGGTGGAGAGTTGCGCGGTTCGTTCCGACCGCTTAATGACGCCATCATGAGCGGTCGCATTCGCGGCGCTGCTGGCGTGGTTGGATGCAATAACGCCCAGGTCACTCAGGATGAAGGCATCATCAACGTCATTCGCGAGTTGATTCGCAATGACGTGCTCGTGGTAGTAACCGGTTGTGCTGGACATGCTTCAGGAAAATTTGGTTATCTCTCACCTGAGATGATGAACGAGGCTGGTGCTGGTCTGAAAGAGGTTTGTGAAGCAATAGGCATTCCTCCAGTGATCCACCTCGGATCCTGTGTGGACAACAGCCGAATTCTCACCGTTCTCACTCAGATGGCCACCGAAGGTGGTCTTGGCGACGACATTGATGACCTGCCTGCAGTTGGCGTCTGCCCTGAATGGATGTGTGAAAAAGCTTTGGTGATCGGAACCTACTTTGTGGCAAGCGGAGCCTATGTTCTCTTTGGTGTAGGTTCCCCAGTAGTCGCATCAGAAGAGGTCACTCAGCTGATTTCCAGCGGTTGGGAAGAGCAGGTTGGTGGAAAGATCGAGTTCTATCCCGACTGGAATGATATAGTTGAAAAGAGCTTGCAGCACATTGACAGGAAGAGAGATGATCTCAAACTGGCGCAGTACGATCCTGAAAGATTCGGAGCCAGTGGAGATTGGCGCATGGACGAACTGGAAAAGTTGCCGCTTGATGAAAAGGTTGCCGCTCTCTACGGTGTATCGGCTGAACAAGTGTAGTGAAACGAGGAGACGATTATGAGTAAATATATTGCAACACGAGCTCTGAGAGGTGCTACAGGTCTAGTTCTCGAAGCAGAATCAATGCTCAACACAGCATTGGCAACTCATGGTGAGAGCACGCCAGTGGCGTTTCCCAACACTGCATACTACCTACCCACGGTCCTGGGATTGACTGGACAGGAGGTTGCAACTCTGGGTGACCTTACAACAGTAGTTGACAAGGCCAAGTCCATGCTGCATCCAACTCCTCCCGATGTCCTTTGGAAACCCTACTTGGGTGAGACATTGGATGCTGGCGTGGCCACGCTGCTAGCAGCGGAAGCCATTGAAGCTGTTAGGTTCGTTAACGGCACTCAGCCAGAGATCTATCCCGGATTCGAAATGAATAGCGGTACGGTATATCCTCATCTTGAGGGCAACCATCTCAATGGTCCCATTGACGATATTCAGCTCCGAAGCTGGGGCATTCAATTAGTGGATGGACGTATGCCTGGCTTTGCTGCCATTGTTGGCTGCGCCAAGTCAAATGAGGTAGCGGTTCAGTTAATTCGAGAACTGCAGCAGAGAAATATCTTGATATTCCTCTCCGGTAATGTCAACGGTCGAAGCATTATTCACCAACTCGAGGAAGAAGGCGTAGAAATGGGATACGATACCTACATCGTCCCATTTGGCACTGACACCTTGTCAGCAATTTACGCCCTGGGTTTTGCTACTCGTTCCGCTTTGACATTCGGAGGGATGAAGGGTGGCATGCCGCGGGACATCTTCCTTTACAACAAGTT
>JBDLKB010000070.1:0-6383 GCA_039714055.1 Chloroflexota bacterium | reverse complement strand
TCGCAGAAAATAGCTATTGAGTTGCTGGCAAACGGTCATGTCTATGTTTTCTTGGGAAATCGCCACACTGGTCATTATCTCATCGAGCAACATCAACTCACTGGATTGAAGACTATAGGCGACCCTGTCCAGGTCACTTCACGAGCGATTGCTACATCTCACGACAATCTGGAACTGATCAGCCGCATCAACAGCGCTATTGAGATTCTGGAGAACTCGGGCGAATTGGATGAGCTACAAGACAGATGGTATGGTGAACCAGTATCTGGAGAGACTTTATGGCAACAATGGCGTGTGCCCATGGCTATCTCACTATCTGTCCTGGTGGCCTTGTTGATAGTTGGATATATCTGGGGAGACTCGCTGCGCCGGCAGGTTGCCAAGAGAACACGACATCTCGAGGTGTTGAATCGGGTCATCACAGCCTCAAGCATGAAGAAAGATCCATACCGCGTTTTGGAGGTTACCTGTCGCGAGCTTGCTCAAGGACTAGATATTCCCCATGCCTATGCGCTTCTAAGAGATCCTACCGGCACTGAACTGAGGGTAGTTGCGGAACATTCGCGATTTGACCATGATTCATCGCTTCTGGGCACCGCTGTTCCCACACATGACAAAACCTATATACTCTCGTATTTAAAGAGTGGGCAGGTTCTCACCGCTGTTGACCATCCTGAGATCAAATCACTGCAATGTCCACTTCCCGATAAAGGGTCGCCCAAGGATGTGGATATTCTGGTAGCCCCCTTGATCACTCAAGGTGAAACTGCCGGCGTCATTTGTCTTGAACCAGATGTGTCGCATGTGCTTACCGAAAAGGAGCGGTCTCTTGTCTCGCACGCCGCAGTCTCCGCCTCTCAATCATTGGCTCACGCGCGTCTATTTGAGTCCGAACGCCGTCAGCTCCAACTATCTCAAACTTTGCAGCAGGTAGGCGCGCTCCTGACCACAGAGCTGACTCTGGATCAAGTATTTAATCGTATCTTTGATCTACTTGCCAATGTGGTTTCGTATGAGAGCGTGAGCATTGAATTGCTTGATTCAGATGGAGTACTGCAGATTGCCGCTGGACGAGGTCACCCTGAGGGAGCTCAGGCAAAAAACGGTGCAGAGATAGTCCGCAAACAGTCATTTACCGAACGATGGAATACGGACACAGTAGCTGTTGTCCCTGATACTCGCTCAGAGCCTCGTTGGATCGACATTGAGGGCTGGGAGTACATTCACTCGTGGATTGGTGCGGCGCTTACAGTAAAGGGTAGGATGATAGGGGTTCTTAATCTGGATCACACTTTACCTGGTGCATATAACCAGGAACTCGGGGAAAGAATCCTGGTGTTTGCCAATCAAGCTGCTGTCGCCATAGAGAATGCCAGGCTTTACGACGCCAGCCAACGCGAGTTGACTGCCCGCCAACAGGCGGAAGGCGCCTTGGAAAGAAGAACTCGTGAACTAAGTCTGTTGTATCAGGGCGGAAGGCAATTGAGCGAATCACTCAATGTTGACCAACTGTATCGATCCTTGACAGGTTTGGTAGCTGGTTTTTCGCCGCTTGATGCACTGTTGGTGGGTAACTTGAGCGAGGATCGCAGAACTCTATCGTGGACATACGTTTGGCACCTTGGCTCGTCTTTACCCGTAACAGACCTTCCAACTATCGCCCTGAATGAAGAGGAAGATAACCTGCTTACAAGAGTGCTGTTTCTCGATGAGATGCATGTCATCTCTTCACAGGATCCCATGTGGATGCCCCTTGAGCGCATCCATCAGAGACTGCTTCAGAGGGGTAAGACAACCTCCCGGTTATTGCAGGCTACTAAACAGGCGAAATCCGCCGTTCTGGTTCCCATACCCGAAGAGGGAGTTACCGAAGGTATCCTGATTATTCTTGCGAATGAATCAGAAGCATTCTCGCGTTCAGACGTTCGCATAATTGGTGGGTTAGCACGGCAACTTGGTGCCAATCTGGCAAATACGCAGCACTTTAGACGAGCACAGGATGAAATCGCCGAGAGATTGCGAACCGAGAAATTGGCACAAGAAAGGCGAGCCTATGTTGAACGAATTCTTGCATCTGTGCCCGATGCCATCGTTACCCTTGATACCAACCAACTCATCGCTGAATGGAATCCCGGTGCGGAGAGACTTTACGGCTATTCCCGCGACGATGCAATAGGTAAAAATCTCGACGATCTCATCACCTCTCCTGATGTTGAATCTCAAGCTAGACAATTAACTGAGCTGCTATTTGACGGAGAACCAGTAACTCGAACAGAGTGTGTCCGCTATCGTAAAGACAAGACCCCGGTACACGTAATTCACGCAGCATCGCCCATTTTTGTGGATAATGAGATCACAGGCGTGGTGGCGGCATATACTGACATTTCCGACCAGATTCGCGCAGAGGAAGAAGCTACTCGTAGGGCAAATTACCAGGGAGCACTCAATGCTATTATTGCCCGTGCCAGCGCCGCTACTGAACCTGATCCAGTGCTGCAGCTAGCTCTTGAACACACGCTGCAAGCACTTGGATTGGTCAGAGGCATGATCTCTGTTGGTGAACTGACGCATTCGCAGAATATCGATGACAGTCAGCTTGAGCCTCTTCAGCGCCTCGCAAACTCGGTTGTTTCGACTTCTGTTCCGATTCAAGTACCTGGTCCGAATGCTGACCGGCTCTCACCTGACTTCACAGATTTAACTGGACTGGAACCAATCCAGTCAATACTTGGTCACCCTATAACAATTCAGAATGAGGTTCGTGGAGTGTTCCTGGTTGCCGATGACGATCATCATCCATGGATCGAAGAGGAGCAGTCACTTGTAGCTGCCGTATGTCAGAATCTCTCGTCTCTATTGGATAAATTGGACCTACTTCAGCAAGTAAGAGACCAGGTCAAAGAGATTCAAAGGATCGTTGACACTGTACCTTATGGCTTGATTCTTCTCGACAGCGACCGAAATGTTGTGCTTGCCAACCCTGCAGCAGAAGAGATCCTCGACAAAGACTTGGGGATCAAAATTGGCGATCCTATCGACAACCTGGGAACAATTCCTATTGCCGATTTTCTGGCGCTTCCTGATGCCCCACCTGTAACATCACACGAAGTCAGGATCCCCGGAGAGCGCGCTACATTACTCCAGGTATCTGTCAGGAAGATAGCCTCTCCTGGACCTGAAATGGGTTGGGTGATGAGCCTACGTGACATCACCACTGAGAGGCGCAAACAGGAGCATGCACATAAACAAGATAGACTAGCGTCCCTGGGGCAGCTTGCATCCGGAATTGCGCATGACTTTAATAACATTATGGCAATCATCGTCCTCTACACTCAGATGATGAAACGTGATTCCGAGATCAAAGAAGAGCATCATGAAAAACTCGAGACTATGTTGGAGCAGTCGCGTAGAGCATCAGATCTCATCCAACAGATTCTCGACTTTTCCCGGCGCTCTGTTCTCAAACGTCGTGCGATTGATCTAAAGAGTTTCTTGGATGACACCTGTGGTCTACTCGATCGTACCTTCCCAGAATCGATCCACCTGCATTTCACTGTGGAAAATGATCAAGACTATGTAATCAATGCCGATGAATCTCGTATGCAGCAAGTTATCATGAATCTGGCGTTTAACGCAAGAGACGCCATGCCCGATGGCGGACACCTTTGGTACCAGTTGGATCGCGTTTCTATAGATACTAAAGGTAATGCTCCAGCACCCGAGATCACTCCCGGCGAATGGATACGAATACGGGTTAGTGATAGCGGTGGAGGGATTTCACAAGAGAACCTCGGTCGTGTGTTTGAACCCTTCTTTACTACAAGGTCACCTGAAGGTGCGGGACTGGGATTGTCACAGGTCTTTGGCATCATCAGCCAACATGGTGGGCATATCGATGTGCAAAGCCCTTCTGCTGTTACCCTTCCCGAACATGATGGTGATCCCCCGGGGACCACTTTTACCATAATGCTTCCCCACTATGACAAAGAGTGCGCTGATAAGGATGACCATGCGCTCGATCAGATACATCGAGGTACTGGGCAAACAATTCTAGTAGTAGAAGATAACACCAAAACACGATCAGCTTTGGTTGATAGTCTTGTAGAATTGAACTATCAGCCCATTGAGGCTGAAAACGGCTTGGAAGCTTTAGCAAAGTTACGTTCGTATAAAGGTGAGATCGACCTGGTGCTCTCCGATCTGATCATGCCAGAGATGGGAGGAGCGGAGCTATTTGAGATGCTGCAAGTCGAGTTTCCCAAGGTACAGCTCTTGGCAATTACTGGTCACCCACTGGAAGACCCCGCGGTTGAACCTGTCACCAAGATTGCTCAAGTGATGCAAAAGCCGGTTCCTCTTGAGCAACTTGCTCAGGTATTGCATAGCTGTTTTCACGACTGAGTAGCGCAGATAACAAACTGGCAATGGAGGAAAGATGTGTGGTCGTTTTACATTGACCCTTAACTCCGATCAACTGTCGCTTGCCTTCCCCTGGCTAACGATTGAAGAATCGCTGCAACCGCGGCACAACATCGCGCCAGGACAGAATATAGCCGTGGTGCCCAACAACGGTGAAAACAAGACAGAGCTGTATCGTTGGGGATTGATTCCCACCTGGGCAAAGGAAATCAAGATCGGTTATCGCATGATCAATGCTCGTGCTGAGACTATTTCAGAGAAACGCTCGTTTGCCATTCCCTTCCGCCGCCAACGCTGCTTGATTCTGGCAGACGGTTTCTACGAATGGCAAGCCACGGACCAAGGCAAGATCCCACATTGGTTTCATCTAAAAACGGGGGATCCCTTTGCTTTTGCCGGAATCTGGGAAAGATGGCGCAACCCGGAGGGTGGACACATCCATAGCTGCAGTATCATCACTACTTCTCCCAACGAGCTTGTTGCTCCGATTCACAATCGCATGCCGGCAATGTTGGACGAAGGTGACCTTGCCACCTGGATAGAGCCTGGACATGCTGACCTCGAGCAACTTCATTCTTTGCTCCGACCGTTTCCAGCAGAGAAAATGGCATACGTCCCCGTTTCAAAAACGGTCAACAACCCACGCAATGATACACCTCAATGCATAGCGCCAGTCTTCTGATCATCTTCCGTGTTTGTAATGCTCTCGATCCTTTGCCGGCAGTGCAACCACGCAACTAATAACTCTGGAACGTGTTGTAAATATCGTGTCAATCGGCACAATCCTTGACATCAACTTGGTCGTTAGTATAATTTTCCGTCGTGTGAAGGTTTGTTTTCACGCATAGGAGCGCGAAAGATGGGTGCACTTCCCAAAAGAAAAATCTCAAAAGGACGGAGAAATCGACGACGAGCACACGACGCTCTGAGTCCCATCGAATTGGTCACTTGTCCAAATTGCGGTGAGAAGAAAAGACCTCACCGGGTTTGCCACAGCTGTGGTGAGTATCAAGGACGCAAGATATTCGATGTTGAAGAGTAGGTGAGCACCTCGTGGTGCCATCATTGTCATTTGCGGCGCTGGGCTTGTCCCAGCGTCCTTTTTGTCTGACATCGTCGGGTTGTAGTCAAGGTGCAGTTTATCCAATCTCTATTTCCAAGTAGGAGGTTAACATGAAAGCACCTGCATTTGTATTTCCAGGTCAAGGCTCACAGTTTGTGGGAATGGCGCAGTCTCTCTATGAATCAGACCCCCAAGCGCGACAGGTAATCGATTCTGCCGACCAGATTCTTGGCTACAAACTCAGTGACTTGATGTTCAATGGTCCTGAGGAGCAGCTTAAAGACACCGCACAAGCTCAGCCCGCCATTCTCACCGCAAGCGTGGCGGTATTAAGGGTACTTGCTTCCCGAACAGATATTCATCCTGCCGCTACAACCGGGCACAGCCTCGGACTGTTCAGCGCTCTGGTGTCTGCTGGTACTTTGAGCTTTGAGGATTGCTTGACCCTGGTTCAACAGCGTGGCAGGCTAATGAAAGAAACCGGCGAATCCAACCCAGGTAGCATGGCAGCCATATTGGGGCTTCAAAATGACGACGTAGCTGATTGCTGCCGGCAAGCTCAAGAACTGACTGGGATGCCAGTTGTCGCCGCCGGTTACAACTGCCCGGGACAGTGTGTGATATCCGGAGCCGAGCAAGCGGTTCAAACAGCAGTTGATCTGGCATCTGAGAGAGCAAGGAAAGCTACTGTTCTTGATGTCACTATTGCCGCTCACTCCCCTCTGATGGATTCCATGCGGAATGAGTTTGAGCATTATGTCAACTCTGTTTCCTTTGCGAAACCCTCGACTCCCTTGTATTCCAGCACTACTGCTCAACCACTGGTAAATGATGTTGCTATAAGAAAGGACCTGATAGCGCAGTTATCGTATCCGGTAAGATGGACCGAGACAGTCAGCGC
>JBDLKB010000069.1:0-6453 GCA_039714055.1 Chloroflexota bacterium | reverse complement strand
ATGAGTAAGATTGAAATCGTAACCGACAGCGTCGCCAGCATTCCTGAAACGCTAGCAGAATCACTAGATATTCACAGCGTCCCCTACTACATTCACCGGGGGAATAAGGTTCTTCGGGATCTAGTAACGGTGAAACATGAAGCATTCTACAAATGGCTGCCTCTGGAAAAAGAACTACCAAAAACTGCCTGCCCGGGACCAGGTGACTATTCCGCACTATATGAGGAACTGGCAGAACAGGGCGCATCAGACATACTGAGTATTCACATATCATCCAAGACAAGTGGTGCGTATCAAGCAGCGACAGCGGCAAAGGAAGTGATCGCCAGTCGTATTCCTAACCTGCGGATCGAAGTAATCGATACGATGAATGCATCTATGTGCCAAGGATGGGTCGCAATCGAAGCCGCACGAGCTAGCCTCAGTGGAATGAGTATGGACAATATTCTTGAACAAGTAAAGAGCATGATTCCACGGACTCATTTGATCCATACGGCGGATACGCTACGTTATTTGCATCTGGGAGGACGTATCGGGCAAGCCAAGAGACTCTTGGGCTCGGTATTGAATATTAAACCACTGATTGGTCTTGAAAACGGTGTAATCGTTCCTTTGGGTCAAGCCCGTAGCAGAAAGAAAGCATATGCCAAAATGGTGGACATGATTGTGGACAAGATTGGGCCTAACGGCAAAATCAAGATTGCATATGCCCACGCGGCAGCTCAGCAAGAGGCAGAGAAGCTTAAAGCAATGGTTGAGGAACGAATCGAGGTGGTAGAGTCGTTCATCTTTGAGTTATCTCCCGCATTAGGTGTGCACACTGGACCTGGAACTGCCGGGTTCTCATTCTACCAAGTCTCGCAGTAGACGAGGTTGGCACGCCGTAGGCCGTATCCATAAACAAGAAACAGCAGACCAACTCGAGATGTCAAACTCAGAAAACAAGGGATCGTCAGAACAGCCAGTTCTTAACGGACGTTATCGTTTGTTGAACCGTATTGGCTCTGGGGGAATGTCGATAGTCTACAAGGCACAAGACCTTGCTCTGGGGCGGCTAGTCGCAGTCAAATTGCTTCACAGCAGCTTGACCGATGACTCGCGTTTTATCACTCGGTTCCAGCAGGAGGCCAAGGCTGCTGCAAGCTTGACCCACCCCAACATTGTCACCATTCATGATGTGGGCCACGATGGCGATAAGCACTATATTGTGATGGAATTAGTTGAAGGCTCCAACCTCAAATCCATCATCCGTAAACGCGCTCCGCTGGAGCTTGATGAGACACTGGACCTGACGACTCAGATCTGTGAAGGAACTGGATACGCGCATCGAGCGGGGTTTGTTCACTGTGATATCAAACCGCAAAACGTTCTCGTCACAGAGGATGGAATTGCCAAGGTGACCGATTTCGGAATCGCACGCGCAGTTTCAGAGGCAACGGCAACAGAGAGCGACGTTGCTTGGGGGACTCCCCACTACTTTTCTCCTGAGCAGGCGAGTGGCACTGCAGCGACACCAGCATCGGATGTATATGCGATTGGAGTAATGCTCCATGAGTTGTTGACGGGTGAACTGCCTTTCGTCGCCGATTCACCGGCTGCGCTAGCGTTGAAACACATTAATGAAGAGCCACCTTGGCCTTCTGACGTGAACCCATCCATACCTGTTTCCATATCACGAATCGTTTCCAAGATAATGTCCAAGGAGTCCTCAAGTCGTTACCGAACCGCCAATCAGCTAGGTAGAATCCTGCGGGCATATCAGAGCAGTATTGATCAGAACCGTTCCGATTTGGACACGATTGAAAAAGTTCTGCAACCTCCTCCTCTTGTGTCCAGTGAAGGAGCGTCATTTCCCAATAGTACAGGAGACGAGAAGGAAGATATAGCTGTCATTGAACCAGCGGGGGTTGGTGCAGATTGGCTGGTGATATTTCTCATGGCAATAGCTATTCTCGCAATCCTTGGGCTCATTCCCTTGTGGGTGATGGTCTGGCAAGCGTTTTCCTGATATCAACAACTCCTGTCTTGGAATTCCCAGTATAGTAAAGGCTTTTGGTATAATCATCGTTTGAGACGAAATTGATCAACTCGTTCCCAGGAGTTGACGGAGGAATATGTGGGAACTAACAGACTACGTAATGGATTTGTATACATACTAATAATCATTGCCATCGCTGCTATCATGTACAGCTACCGGTCGCAATCGGCTGATCCAAATGAATGGGCGTTGAGCGACATCGCAGCAGAAGTCAAAAAGAGCAATGTAAGCGAGATAGCGGTGGATTCGGACGGCAGAAGACTGTCGATTACATTCAAAGACGAATCGGAAGCCATTTCTCAGAAAGAACCTGGCACCACGTTGGAAGAGATCCTTGCGGTTTATGGTGTACAACCTGAACAATTTGAAGCAGTCACTATTCGAATCGAGAAACCAAGCAACTGGACCGGGATCGTTACCATTCTAAGCTGGATAATACCCGCACTGGTCTTTGCAGGTATCTTTTACTTTATGTTGCGGCAGGCACAGGGAAACAGCAACCAAGCGATGTCCTTCGGCAAGAGCCGCGCGCGCATGTTGACCGGTGATCAGCCGACAGTGACATTCGACGATGTGGCGGGTTTGGTCGAAGCCAAAGAGGAACTTGAAGAGGTTGTCGAGTTCCTTCAAGAACCAGAAAAGTTTATCAGTCTGGGAGCGCGAATTCCCAAGGGTGTGCTGCTAGTAGGACAACCGGGTACAGGTAAAACCTTGATGGCAAAAGCGGTATCTGGCGAGGCAGGAGTGCCGTTCTTTAATATTTCCGGATCGGAGTTTGTAGAGATGTTTGTGGGTGTGGGAGCCAGTCGAGTTCGAGACCTGTTCGAACAGGCTAAACGACACAGCCCGTGCATCGTATTTGTAGATGAGATCGATGCGGTAGGGCGACAGCGAGGCGCTGGCTTGGGCGGTAGTCATGACGAACGTGAGCAGACCCTTAATCAGATTCTGGTTGAGATGGATGGATTCGATACCGATACTAATGTGATCGTGATTGCAGCGACAAACCGTCCAGACATACTTGACCCCGCTCTATTACGACCAGGTCGCTTTGACCGCCGCGTGGTGCTTGACCAACCGGACCTACTTGGTCGCGAGGCAATTTTCCGCGTACACGTTCGCGGTAAACCTCTTGAGCCTGATCTGGATATGTCGGAGCTGGCACGTATGACACCGGGATTCGTTGGTGCGGACATCGAGAACACCATTAATGAAGCTGCGATATTAGCCGCACGTAAGAGCAAAACGAGTATTGGCATGCCGGAGATTCGAGAAGCGATCGAGCGTGTAATCGCTGGACCTCAAAGGAAAAGCCGGTTACTTTCACCAGAGGAAAAGGAAATCGTTGCCGTGCATGAGGCGGGGCATGCTGTTGTAGCGCATATACTGCCAAACTGCGACCCGGTATCAAAGGTAACCATCATTGCACGTGGAATGGGTTTGGGCTACACCATGGCACTGCCTGAGGAAGACCGATATCTGCAGCACCGAGCCAAATTCTACGATGATCTGGCTTACGCTCTCGGTGGACGTGCTGCAGAGGAAATAGTTTTCGGTGATATTACCACCGGCGCAGCCAATGACCTCGAAAGAGTCACTAAAACTGCCCGCAACATGGTGACCCGTTTCGGCATGTCGGACAGACTCGGTCCTATGGTATATGGAAAGAAGGATGAACTCGTATTCCTGGGCAAAGAGATTGGAGAACAACGAGATTACTCTGAATCAGTAGCTGAGGAGATCGATGCTGAGGTAAGACGTATTGTCAGTGATTCCTATCAGTCCGCTGTCACCGTACTCACAGAACATCGAGACAAATTGGAGGCTGTTTCTCAGCAGTTGATGGAGATTGAAACACTTGATGCCAAATCATTTAGAGCAGTAATGGATGGTCGCGATATCACAGATGAGTCAGTAGAGGAATCACCATCTGAGGAATCGGAATTGGCGACACCTGAGGAACAACCAGCGGCTGCTCCTGTAGGCGAAGATTAGCATTCAAAAAACACAGATACACATAAGGCTCCATCATTGCTGATGGAGCCTTTTTTGCGCCCGCAGAGAGATTCGAACTCCCAACCTACAGTTCCGAAGACTGGCGCTCTGTCCATTGAGCTATGCGGGCTTATCAGGAGCTTTAGGGTGACTGGAGGGATTTGAACCCTCGGTCTTCCGGGCCACAACCGGACGTGTTAACCTCTCCACCACAGTCACCGTGTAGTCGATATTCTACCACAGCGGTAGGGGCTACACAAGAAAAGCTTGGGCAGCATTCTGCAAGTTATCGCGATGATGGTGAGAGAGCGCGTTGGTGTCAACAGTACAAATTACCCCTGAGTTGACCGCTATTGTAGTCTAATTGACCCGCCAATATGACTGTGATATATTGACATCACAGTGCTAAATTGCCGCGGTCTGTGTTCTTCCAGCGAGTTCGGCACCAAATTCGGATTCACTGGACAAGAGTTATTCTCGCCAAGTGAAAGGTCCTGTCTCACCCTTGAAGGTGATCCATGAAGTTTTGGCGCAAGCCGCTTGATCTAGCTCAGATCCGGATCCCGCACGGGATCCTATACATCCTGAAGGAGCGCTGCAAGGGATGCAATTATTGCATCGAGTTCTGCCCTCAGGAGGTCCTGGTTGAATCGGAGGAATTCAACTCCAAGGGCTACCACCCTCCTCTCGTGGCAAATGCTGATGCCTGTGTGAGTTGCGGGCTGTGCGAACTAATCTGCCCCGAGTTTGCTATTTATCGCGAGGAAGAACTACGAGAGGTAACCAGTCTATGACCTTGCTGGAAGGCGAATATTTTCTCCTGGGTGACGATGCCTGCGCTGAGGGTGCTATCTGCGCCGGATGCCGCTTTTTCGCTGGATACCCTATAACACCTGCTACCGAGGTAGCCCAACGGATGGCTCGTCGTCTGCCCCAAGTGGATGGAATTTATGTCCAGATGGAGGATGAATTGGCCTCCATGAATGCCCTACTAGGCGCTTCCTGGGCTGGCGCCAAAGCCATGACTGCCACTTCGGGACCTGGATTCAGCTTGATGATGGAGAATATAGGCTTGGGCATCATGATGGAGTGCCCCTGTGTGGTGGTCAACGTTCAGCGCGGGGGGCCATCGACTGGCCTACCGACACTGGTGGGTCAAGGAGACATGATGCAAGCGCGTTGGGGGTCACACGGCCCATACTCTATTATCGCTCTTTGCCCAACCTCGCCCCAGGAGTTGTTCGATCTCACGATCAAGGCATTCAATTTAGCGGAGATATACCGCCTACCAGTACTAGTGATGACTGATGCCGAAGTGGGACACATGACCGAGAAGGTGGTCATCCCACCCTACAACCAGATCGAGCGAGTAGATCGCCGTTTA
The DNA here is from genome assembly GCA_039714055.1 of Chloroflexota bacterium. GTDB lineage: Bacteria > Chloroflexota > Anaerolineae > Promineifilales > UBA4811 > JBDLKB01. The sequence goes on along the minus strand of JBDLKB010000069.1, from coordinate 1,036 downwards.
GCGAATTGCGATCCGGATACCTACCAACCTTACAGGTGTGAACCAGGTGAACTAGTGCCCCCTATGGCAATCGCCGGACAGGGATACCGCTTCCACACGACAGGACTCACCCATGATGAGCGGGGCTATCCGGCAACAACCGATGATGAGGTGCAGTGGCCTCTGGTACAGCGGTTGATAGACAAGATTGAGAAGAATGCAGACAAGATCATAATGCTGGAGGAACAAGGGCTGGAGGACGCGCAGGTGGCGGTGGTTTCGTATGGCATTGCTGCTCGCACATCCCAATGGCCGATCGAGATGGCACGGGAAGAGGGAATCAGAGTCGGGTTGTTGCGACTGATCACTGTCTGGCCCTTCCCTGAGAAGCGGATCCACCAGCTGGCACAGGAAGTTGACGCAATAGTGGTTCCTGAGATCAACATGGGACAGATAGCGCTCGAAATAGAGCGCTGCGTTGCAGGGCAGGTGCCGGTGATCAGTGTTCCACATCCCGGCGGAGGGATACACCAACCTCAGTCTGTCCTGGCAGCTATTCGCCAGGCAGCTGCGTACAGAGTGCCCAAGGACTAGAGATGACAATCGACAGGGATATCGAAAAGGCTACCCACGATCAGCGCGCCCGCCGGCAAGAGCTGCATCTGGATGGACGGAACGACGAGCATGCACGGGCTGAGCGTCACCCGATGGACGATATGCTGCGAGGAGACCGCCTACCCCACATTTGGTGCCCCGGTTGTGGTCTGGGCATAGCGCTTAATTGCTTCATCAGCTCTCTGCAAAAGCTAGAGCTTGATCTTGATAAAGTATGCGTTGTGTCTGGTATCGGCTGCACTGGTCGAGTGGCAGGTTATGTCAAGCTCGACTCATTTCACACCACTCACGGTCGTGCTATACCCTTCGCCACTGGACTAAAACTGGCTAACCCTGAGCTGAAGGTTGTGGTGTTCAGCGGTGATGGCGACCTGATCACCATTGGCGGTAATCATTTTATCCACGCCGCTCGCCGCAATGTCGATATCACCGTCATTTGCGT
>JBDLKB010000068.1:0-6485 GCA_039714055.1 Chloroflexota bacterium | reverse complement strand
TCTCTGTGGCATACCGGTCTATTGATGATGGATGGTAGAACAGATTGCTAGGAATACCAAAGATGGAGTCGTTCTTCTTATATTCTTCCAGGATCCAGTTGACCAGGGACTCAAACGGGAGGGGGATCATTTCTTCAGACATAACTCACCTCATGAGAAAACACAACAGATATCGGGACTTGGCAGCCCCACACTACTAGAGACCTCGCTGCCCCCTTTGATAGGGTATCCCAAGAGCGGCGGGTGCACCGAGTCGCTTTCGCACCGCCTCTCTCGAGCCGACAGCTAACACCACAATGGTAAAAGCATAGGGAATCATTTTGAGGAAGAATCCCCAATATGGATTGTAGAAGAATGGATTTCTTAAACCCAGCAGAGTGGTTGGACCTTGAAGATCCAATATCAGTCGCCGAAGAGCGCCAAACGCGAATGAACCGCCAGCGGCGCGAAGCGGATCCCACTGGGCAAAGATGGTAAGTCCAATGGCTATCCATCCCTGACCTGAAGTTGTAAGGTGACTGAACCATCCAGGAGATACCGCCAAGCTGATTGTTGCACCCGCCAAACCTGCCAGCATTCCTCCAATGAAAGTATATTGGTAGCGCACTCGATATACATTGACACCCATGGTATCAGCCGCGGCAGGATACTCTCCTACCGCTTTGAGGTGCATACCAGGCCGGGTGTAATTGATAAAGTACCAAACCGCTGGAGCTAGTAGGTATCCCAAGTACACCATGATGCTCTGATTAGTGAACATGATAGGACCAATCAGGGGTATCTGCGACAGTAGGGGGATAGTGATTCGAGGAAGAAGCGCTACCGCTCCCGCCTTGCTCAGTCCTTCGCCAAACACAAGACTCAAACCAGTAGCCAAGAACGTAAGCGAAAGACCACTAACCACCTGATCCGCTTGCAGGTGAATGCTGACCAAACCATGCAGTAATGCTAATAGACCAGCAAGCAGCATCGCCACAAGAAGCCCTAGCCACGGATTGCCATAGTTCACCACCATCCAGTAAGCGCCCATGGCACCCATGAGCATCATACCCTCAACACCAAGATTCAAGATTCCTGAACGCTCTGTTAACACCTCGCCCACTGTGGCATACAGCAATACAGTTCCGCTTGCTATTCCAGCATGGAGGATGACAATCCAATCCATCTCTAATTCCTATACCCGTTCAATCCGAACACGATAGCGCAGCAGAAACTCGCTGGCTATCAACGCAAACAGAATAATGCCCTGGATGAGCATTGACAAACCTGCCCGTCCGATCTCACGCCCTGCAAGTGTGAGGGTGCCGAAAAGGATTGAAACAATAATTACCACAAATGGATTAAGTTTAGCCAGCCAGGCAATAATGATACCGGTGAAGCCATAGCCTGGAGATATCGATCCCTGAAGCCTCCTGACCACTCCGCCAATTTGCGCCATGCCTGCTATTCCCGCAAGTCCACCTGATAACATCATAGCAAGTATGATATTGCGCACGATGGGTGTGCCCGCGTATCGAGCTGCTTTGGGATTGTCTCCTGCCAGGCGTATCTCGTATCCCCAACGGCTGCGGTAAATGATGTACCATACGATAATCGCAGCTATGGGACCAATTAACAGGCCCAAATGAATTGTGATTCCGGAAAACTGGGGAATTTCACGAGCATAATCCGCCAAGCGCGGCAGCCAGGCAGCTTTAGGGAAGCGGGGGCTCATCTGAAATCCACCTTCACTCCAAACACCAAAGATAAAGTAATTATTCCACTCAACAGCAATATAGTTCAACATCAAGGTGGTGATCACTTCGTTAATGTTAAATTTGGCTTTGAGGAATCCAGGAACAAAGCCCCAAAGCGCACCACCAATAAAGCCGGCTAGCAGCATCACTGGAAGGAATACCCAGCGCGGGGCGTCGGGCGGCACGATCGGAGTCAGAACAATGGCGCTGGCAGCAAAGGCACCAATAAAGAACTGCCCCTCGGCGCCTATGTTCCACAGACGCATGCTAAAGGCAACGGAACACGCTAATCCTACTAGGATCAGGGGGGTGGCTTGCACCAGAATATCGGAGATGCCGCCCCAGCTCCCAAACAACTCCTTGGCGATGGAAGAATATGCTCTAAAGGGGTGTGATTCTCCAGCAAAACGCAAGACAAGCGTGCTTGCAAGCAGCGCCAGAACGATTGCACCGACTGAAACCGTGATAGGCAGCCACTTTGGCACATCGATTCGCGGCTCAGTGAAAATGCGAACTGGAATACCTCGTCGTTTGACGCTTTCAGCTTGCATCCAGTCCCTCACTAAATATGTCTTCTAGAGGATACCGCTGTCCTGTCATCATCAGTCCGATCTGGTCTGCTTCTGACTCATCTACGATGCCCATGATCTCCCCCTCGTATATCACTGCCACGCGATCGCACAATGACAGCAACTCATCCAGCTCTTCAGAAACTAGCAGAATGGCAGCCCCAGCGTCTCTCTGCTCAAGCAGAAGCCGGTGAACCCCCTCAATGGCACCAACATCTAGCCCTCGGGTTGGATGAACCGCAAGCAAGACTTGGGGATCACTGGTGGTTTCGCGAGCCAGGATCAAGCGTTGTAGATTGCCCCCTGAAAGCAACCGAACGTGGGTATCAAGCGATGGAGCAATGATCTGATAATCATCCTTGAGCTGCTGCGCGAACTTGACAGATTCGCGTTGATCTATCGACCAACCTTTACTCACAGGTTTGGATCGATAACTCTTCATTATGAGATTGTCGGTGATGTTCATACTGGGAGCAGTGCCAACCCCGGTACGGTCCATGGGAATATGCGCCAGTTGCGCATCAATGGCGCATTTTGGAGAACGGTTGCTGATCTGACACTCATCCACTTGCACTGTGCCGCTTATACAAGATCGCAGCCCCGTGATTACCTCGGCCAATTCTGATTGCCCATTGCCGGCTACACCAGCTATTCCCACAATTTCACCCTCATGTACATTGAGAGAAACACCATTGAGCGCTTTCACTCCACGGTCGTTAACGGCATGCACATCGTTGATCATTAGCTTGGCTGCGCCGTGTTCTTTGATTGATTTGGCAACCGAGAACAGGACCCGTCTGCCAACCATCGACTCTGCTAACTCGCCACGTGATGTTTCTTTTGTGACCAATTCTCCCACCTTCTTACCTTTTCGAAGTACGGTAATACGGTCAGAGATGGTCATCACCTCGTGAAGTTTGTGGCTGATAAAGATGATCGATTTCCCCTGCTCAGTCATGGATCGCAAGGTGTCGAATAATTCATCCACTTCAGAGGGCGCAAGGACCGCTGTAGGCTCATCCATGATCAAGACATCAGCGCCACGGTAAAGCATTTTCAGTATCTCCACCCGCTGCTGTTCACCTACTGAAAGCTGCCATATCTTGGCTTCTGGTGCCACCTTGAGTCCAAAACGTTCTTCCAGCAATGCAATCTGCTGGTGATATTCGGGCAAACGGAGAAAGAAACTGGGTTGATCCAGCCCCAGAAGGATGTTTTCTGTAACGCTGAGTGAAGGTACCAGCATAAAGTGTTGGTGAACCATCCCTACACCATTATCGATCGCATCACGGGGTGTTTTGAGTGTTACCGGGCGATCATGGATGTAGATCTCGCCGTCCTCAGCCTGATAGAGGCCTGCAAGCACGTTCATGAGCGTGCTCTTGCCCGCACCGTTCTCTCCCAACAAAGCGTGAATTTCCCCAGGTCGCAGGTCAAAATCAACCTGATCATTAGCAATGACACCAGGGAATCGTTTAGTGATTCCCCTCATTTCTACAGCAAATTTCATATCCAGTATGGGAGAGAATCAAGGGATCCTTGGAAGAATAATCTTCCAAGGATCCAATTTACTACTAAAGCTCTGGTAGTTCGGCTGTAATTCCGTCCGCCCAGAAGTACATACAATAGTCGCATTCCAGACCTTCTGCCCCGGGCGGGAACTGATCTAGATCTGCTTGCTGCATTTTTTCGCCAGCAGGAACGATGGTGTTCCCTTGATTGTCCTCAATGGGACCAGCGAAAACGTCGAACCTTGTGAACTCACCAGCGAGCATTTGTGCCAATGTGTCCCTGACGAGTTGAATGTCGGCTTCAGGTAGTTCCGCCACACCTGGTGGCAGTTCTTCGCCTTCCATAAACCCAAAGAGACCCAAGCCACCGGTATCGGCATCATAATAGTGCCAACCTACCTCGTAGGTACCATCAATTACGCCATCGGTGATTTCCTGATAGACAGGACCCCAGATCCAGTAGGGCGCGGTAAGACAAGCATCGATCTTGCATGAGCCGTACCAGTCGTAGGTTACTCCCCATTTACCCTTTTCCTGAGCCACATCAGCAACTGCTGGTGTGTCAGCTCCGGTGAAAACCACCTGAGCACCAGCATCAAAGAGCGAAGCCGCAGCTTCTTTCTCAATGACAGGATCGTGCCAGGTGTTGATCCAGCGTACGTCCAAGGTGCATTCAGGGCAAGTCTGCTTCATGCCTAACGCAATGGCGTTACCCAGACGAATCTCCTCGGGGATGGGGAAAGTGGCCATGTAGCCAAGTTTGGGGTTGCCATCCATCTTGGCACGAGAACCAGCCAGCATTCCGGCAAGATACTTCATATTCTCCATAGCGCCAAATAGATTGCCGAAATTATCCATGTTTGACTTGTATCCGCTGATATGGATATAGATGATGTTGGGGAATTCGTCCGCCAAGATTTCCATGCTGTCCATGTAACCAAATGACGTACCAAAGATCAGATCAAAGCCCTTCCGAGATAAACTGCGGAACACCTGCTCTGACTCTGCACCTTCCGGAACATTCTCGATGTAAGCAATATGAACATCGGGATTGTTATCTGCCACATACACCAAGCCCTCGTAATGAGCCTGGCTCCAGCCACCATCATCATGAGGTCCAATGAGAACCATGGCGACGTTGGTCATGCCTTCCTTCACTGCAGGAATCTCAAATCCCGAAGCAGGCTCCTCTACAGCGGGCTCTTCAACAGGCTCTTCCACCGCTGGTTCTTCCTCAACTTCAGCAGGAGCGGGTTCTTCGACCTCTTCCGTTTCTGCGCCGCAAGCTGTAAACAACAGTCCAACGAGCATCAACAACGCCAGAATCCACCCAAGTTTTCTGATTGACATACCTCCTCCTAATAATGTCTGATCTTGGATAAATACTCTATACAACTAGTTGAGTAATCTGTGATAGGTCCACCTCCTTGGCATTGAATGTAGACAAGTGTCAGTTTATCAACAATCCCCGCCGCGGCAACCCACGTCGGGGACTATTGAGGTTTCACTTGTGAATCCAAGTTCCAGTCTTGCCATCTAGGGCATTGGCGATGTTCGGCGGATCAGTGATCAGTGCCTTGCCATCAGGACAAGCATCGATGAACGATAGAACCGCTTCGATCTTGGGTCCCATGCTCCCAGGTTTAAAGTGCCCTTCAGCTTGGTATTTCTCAGCCTGCTCTTGGTCCATCGAGTCAAGCCAAGTTTCATTTGGCTCATTAAAGTTGATGGCAACTTGCGGCACTGCGGTTGAGATAAGGAACAGGTCAGCACCTAACTCCTTTGCCAGCAGACTGGTGGCTCTGTCTTTATCGATAACAGCACGTACACCAACCAAGTCACCGTTCTCATCCTCAATCACAGGGATACCGCCACCGCCAACGGCGATGACGATAAAGCCTTCGTCCACCAGTTTGCGGATAGCATCGAGTTCAATGATCTCGAGTGGAATCGGGGAAGCGATCATACGTCTCCACCCTCTACCAGCATCTTCTGACACCTGCCAACCTTCAGCTTTGAACTGTTGCGCATTTTCCCTGGTCGTGAAACCACCAATCCCCTTGGTCGGGTTTATGAATCCAGGGTCATCTCGATCCACTAACACCTGGGTGACCACGCTGGCGAGCTTGCGCTTGATTCCTCTGCGCTTGAATTCGTTTCGCAACGCCTGGGAGATCATGTATCCGATCGCACCCTGTGTATCAGCGCCGATGACATCAAGCGGGGTGGTGTGCACCTGACCAGCGGACAACTCATTCCGCCGCAGGATGAATCCCACCTGTGGTCCATTCCCATGGGTAATTACCAGATTCCAGCCACGCTCGATCATATCGGCGATGTGGGAACAAGTTTCCTCCACCGCTTGTACCTGAGAGGAGACATCCTCGTGTTGCTTGTCGAGGATCAGTGAATTGCCACCAATGGCTACAACTGCGGTTTTTCCTTTCATTAGATATTCCCCATTGTTAGAGCCATGACGGATTTCTGAACATGCAAACGGTTCTCGGCAATGTCATAGATTGCGCTTCTAGGTCCGCTAGCTACCTCATCTGTTACCTCGCTACCGCGATCTACTGGCATGGGGTGGGTGTAAATGGCGTTGTCAGTGCGTGCCATTCGCTCTGCGTTAGCGGTCCAACCCTGATATGCCATTGCCTTTTCGATTTCGG
>JBDLKB010000067.1:0-6490 GCA_039714055.1 Chloroflexota bacterium | reverse complement strand
ACTGATCCAAGCAAAGAAAATGACATCTCAATTATAGTGCTGCATCAGGTCATTGCCGGTGCTACTGTTGGTCCCTCGGACTATATGTTCAGGTATGGAAACGATGTGATTCCTACAACTATGTTGCCAGAAGGACATGCCGCGGTATTGTGTGGACACATTCACCGTCATCAGGTGATACGATATGACCTGGATGGGAGGCAATTGCCCTATCCGATTATTTTTGCTGGATCAACTACACGTACCTCATTTGCTGAAGCAGATGAAACCAAAGGGTACATCGTTGCTAAATTTGACAGATCGTCATCTCCAGGTGGTGTGCTTAGATCCTCATCTTTCTTTCCTCTACCGTCGCGCCCTATGGTTACCATCAATCTAGCTATCAATGGCAAGTCGGATAGTTATCAAGTTGATCAACTCGTGGCAAAGTTGAGTCAGATTGATGAGAATTCTTTAGTACGTCTGCTCATTGATGGTTGCGAAGCCAGTCAACAGCGTGGCACTGAGATATTCAGCGCTCCTGTTCTCCGGTCAATAGCTCCCGAAACCATGAACATCTCGCTTGGTATTCCTCACCAGCGATTCCGATTGCCCAAAGGGCATAAATGAGATAATATCCCGAGAGGATTCCGATGTTCGAGTATCTCTTTTTGGGCACATCTGCTTCAGCTCCTTCCGCTCACCGCGGTCTCCCGGCGCACATACTCATGCACCGCGAATACAGGTTTCTCATTGATTGTGGCGAAGGTACTCAAAGGCAGATATTGCGCAGTGGGGTAGGATTCAAGCGACTGGAACGGATTTTGATTACTCATGGCCACCTCGATCACATTCTCGGATTGGGGGGGCTGATTTCAACTCTGAGTCGATGGGAAACACTCAATAAGCTCGAGATCTATGCTGGAAGTTGGGCTCTCAAGAGAATAGAGGATCTGATCTATAGAGTGGTTCTTCGTAATACCAGTTCAGATCTACCCATCCAGTTGATACCAATTGAACCTGGGACCCTTTTTGAGGATTCCAAGTTCCGCATAACAGCTTTTTCCGTGCGTCATCGAGGTCCAGATTGCTTCGGTTTCTCGTTCGAGGAAAAAGCACGAAGACCCTTCCTGCAGGAAAAAGCAGTTGCATTAGATCTTCCCGAAGGACCAATCCGACGTGATCTCGTTGAAGGTAGTGAGGTTACTTTGGAGGATGGTCGGATTATCCGCCCTGACGATGTTCTCGGTGAATCAATCCCTGGGACCAAGTTAATTCATGTAGGCGACTGTGGAGATACCTCGGGTTTGGACAAGTATGTTGAAGGGGCTGATGCTTTGATTATCGAGGCAACTTATCTCGAGGAGGATCACGAGATGGCGTTGCGGTATGGTCACTTGACTGCTGAGAGGGCAGCGCGGCTGGCTCAACAATCTGGCGTAAAGCAGTTAATCCTCACCCATTTGTCCCGAAGAAATCGCGAAAAACTGATCCTTGAGGAAGCGAGAGCCGTACATCCCAACACTGCCGTTGCACGAGATCTGGATCATTACACAATCCGACGTCAGCATGAAGCGATCTTGGCGCGCCGCAACCACGTTAGTAACAAGAGGAGCTAGACATGTCAATCAGAAAGGCAAATTTACTTAAATTTGCTGCCTCAGCCTATGAAATGGATCTGAAAGTGATGCAAGGGGTTCTGCGGCGCTGCGACAACAACACACTGATGATCGGTGAAACAGATCTCTGTAAAGTGATCCAAGCGTATGAGGGGGATGAGATTGTTCTGGTGTTCGGGTCACTGGATGTCAAGTCCGATCCGCAGGTTAATACCTGTCGCACTTGTGGTCGTGACTATACCGGATTAGAGTGCCAACACTGCCGGGATACTCGACTTCGATTGCGGGGAAGGTAATAGCGCAAACGCAGACACAATTGCTCGTCTTGAGTCCCTCAAGGCTGCTTCAAGTATAGTCCGCTGTCTTCTATAAAGTTTGCCACACGCGGATCAAGCAGATATCGATATGGTTCTCCCCCGCGAATTCTCTGACGTATATCATGTGATGAAACGTCTACAAGTTCACCTTCTATCCAGTCGATTCTTGCCCCTAGTCCTGGGACCATTTCATGCGAAATGTGCCAATCAACTCGAATATCTGGTCGAGGTAGAACCGCCAAACGGCAAAGCTCAATGATACTACTAGGTTCTCGCCATAGGTGTAGATCACGCAATGAATCTTCTCCGAGTAAGAACCACCAATGATCAGATGATGTACCGGACATAGTCAGTGACCTCATCAGATCAACTGTGTACTGGGGACCTGGGCGATCGACATCGGTACGACAGAATTCGAAGATACTGCTTGCATCGACCGCTAACTGAACCATCTCAATACGATGTTCTATCGCACTCAGCGGGTCAAGTGATACACCTCTATCTTGATCATTCACTCTATCAAGCTTGTGTGGCGGCATCTGCGTGGGGACCCACAGCACCAGATCTAGCTCAAGCTGCTTTGCTGCTGCGAGAGCCCAATACCTGTGACCAATATGAGGTGGATCAAATGATCCACCAAGAACGCCTATTCGCTCCATTCCAGTTTTTCATCTCCGATGATGACTGTGTCACCCCGTTGAACCCCAGCCTCAATCATGGCATCGATAATTCCCATCGCATCCATGGCTCGTTGGAAGCGATCACGTGCTTCGGAGAATTCCCAATAGGTCATCACTGCTAGTCGTTCTATCTTAACTCCAGATATGCGCCAAGCTTTGCCCTCTTCGGCTACCTCTTTTGAAATCGTAAACGCATCTTCATCTATCAGCGGTTCTTGTTCATCCACCGGTGTGGGCGCTGCTGGTGGCAGTTGGTCAACCATCCCTTTTACTCGATATAACAAATCCTTCAGACCTTGACCTGAAACTGCCGAGATAGCAAGTGCATCATATGAGTGATCACTTGCGAGTTTCTGCACCTCGGGCCACCATAGCAGTGATGCCTCCTCTAGGTCCATCTTGTTCAATACCATCAGTTGGGGTCGAGTTGACAGCTCCGGATTATAGAGTGCCAGTTCCTGGTTGATCTGAGCCCAATCGGAAATAGGGTTGTCTCCCGCACCGTCTAGCAGATGAATAAGAACTCTGGTGCGCTCTATGTGACGCAGAAAATCATGACCCAATCCCACTCCTGCGTGTGCTCCCTCGATCAACCCAGGTATGTCTGCTATAACCAGGGATGAGTAGTCATCCAGCTTTACCACCCCCAAATTTGGACTGAGCGTAGTAAATGGATAGTCTGCGATCTTTGGCTTGGCTGCGCTGATTGCAGCTAACAATGTAGACTTGCCAGCATTTGGTACGCCGATGATCCCTACATCAGCAATGAGTTTTAGTTCCAGTTCAATTGTCCGGTCCTCTCCCGGCTCTCCCCGTTCCGCTACCCGTGGCGCTTGATTAGTTGCGGTGGCAAATCGGGCATTGCCACGGCCACCACGGCCCCCAACAGCTACCACTGCATTCTGCCCGACCTCGACAAGATCAGCTAGAATCTTTCCCGTCTCGCTGTCTTTTACCAACGTACCAGGAGGTACTGGTATGAACAATGGCTCTCCATTTGCTCCGGTTTTGTTAGATGAGCCGCCATTCACGCCGTTAGGGGCGACAAAGTGCCGTTTTCGTTGGAAGGTGATCAAAGTGTTTAGCTGCGAATTAACCGCCAGCACGATATCCCCGCCGCGCCCACCATCACCGCCGCTTGGCCCGCCGTGCGGTACGTATTTTTCTCGGCGGAAGCTGATCATACCATCGCCTCCGTCACCTGCTTTGACTGTTATGGTTGCGATATCGTAAAACATGGTGCTAATAAAGACCTATGCGTTTTGCAGTTTGAGGTTCTTGTGGTCCCGTGCAGCCTTTATGAAACCCAGGAATAGTGGGTGTGGGCCATTAGGACGAGACTTGAATTCGGGATGAAACTGACTGCCTACCATGTATGGATGATCTGCAACCTCAACAATCTCAACTAGTCGTCCATCGGGTGATATACCGCTTAATGACATTCCTTGTTCTGTGAGTAAATTGCGAAACGCGTTATTGAGCTCGAATCGATGTCTATGACGTTCATCGACCTGAGGTACACCATAAGCCTCGAATGCTCGAGTCCCTTTTTGAAGAACGCAGGGATATAGTCCCAGACGCATGGTTCCACCCTTATCAACTACTTCATGCTGATCGGGCATGAGATCGATCACTGGGTATTCTGTTTCTGGGTCGAATTCAGTGCTGTTTGCAAGAGCATTTCCCTTAGCCATGCGAGCCAACTCAATGCACATCACCTGTAGTCCTAGGCAAAGACCCAAATAGGGGACAGAGTTCTCCCGAGCGTACCGTGCCGTAGTAATCTTACCCTCGATCCCTCTGGGGCCAAATCCTCCAGGAACTACTATACCATCTGCTTCTTTCAACCGGTCCCAATCTTTATCCTCTTCTAGGTCACCAGACGATATCCACGAAATGCTGACGTCATGGTCAATACTCCATGCTGCATGTTTAAGTGCTTCACGTACGCTGATATATGCATCGCGCAGCGCAACATACTTTCCGACGATAGCGATATTGATCTCCGGTTTGTCCTCACGAATACGGGATACGATCTCTCTCCACTCGTTCAAGTCCGGTTCATCTACAACATCAATTTCAAGACGGTCAATGATGAACTCGGCCAATTTGACATCTTCAAACATAAGCGGCACTTCATAAAGTACATCTGTGGTGGTAAGCGGTACGACGGCTTCTACTTCAACGTCACAAAATAGGGAGATCTTCTCCAGCAAATCAGAGCCGATTGGATGGTCTGCTCGCGCAATTATCACGTCAGGTTGGATACCAATTGCGCGCAATTCTCGCACACTGTGCTGCGTAGGCTTTGTCTTCAGCTCTCCGGTAGCTCCAATCATAGGCAGCCAGGTAGCGTGAACATATAAAGAGTTAATTAGCCCTTCATCTTTTCTCATCTGCCGTAATGCTTCAAGAAACGGCAAACCTTCAATGTCGCCTATGGTACCCCCTACCTCAACGATGACTACATCGGCTCCAGATTCCTCTCCAACTTGGCGAATCCGAGCTTTGATTTCATTAGTCACATGAGGAATTACCTGTATAGTTCCGCCAAGAAATTCTCCCTTCCGTTCTTTGCGTATCACCGAAGCATACACTTGTCCTGATGTAACATTGCATGACTGTGACAGGCTCTCATCAATGAAACGTTCATAGTGTCCTAGATCAAGATCAGTCTCCGCTCCATCGTCAGTAACAAATACTTCACCATGTTGAAACGGCGACATTGTTCCTGGATCGACGTTGATGTAGGGATCTAGTTTTTGGATAGTAACGGAGATCCCGCGACTCTTGAGAATTCGACCAATTGATGCTGCCGAAACACCCTTTCCCACGCTGCTTACTACCCCACCAGTACAAAAGATGTATTTTGGCGTTTTGTCCATGCTGTTTCCTTGAAAAATCACAATAAATATAAGTGGGGAGAACGACTCTCCCCACCTCGAAAGCACTACCTGTCTTTTCTCAAGAATGCTTGAATCAAAGCAATCGATCCAAGTACACGATCATACGTCCCATTTCACTCAGGACCAGTCCCAGCTTTGCCCGTTTACGCACTAGTACAGCTAGAACGGAGTCTTCACCGGCGGCAGATAGAATTACGTATCCGGAGGCACCACGAATGTAGATTTGCTCCAGGCCTCCACGCACCAGCTCCTGACAAATACTGTCACCTAGCGAAAGCATCGCCGCCGACATGGCTGACATCCGATCAACGTCAAATCCGTCAGGGAAATGGGCTGCCATGATTAGACCGTCTCTGCTGACTATGGCAGATCCCTCTACGTCTGGTGATCGGCTGCTCAAACGTGCAAGAAGGTTGTTGAAATATCGTTGGCGTGAGTCGCCCATTGGCAATACCTATAATGCGCTATTTTGATGGATTTGGTCATTCTACCATAGGGGTAATTCTCTAGCAATGAGTTCTATAGCGAGCCAAACTCCCAATTAATGGCGCCTTTGGGAAATTCATCAGCTATAAAATGTGAGCTATGCCAGTACGGACCCTTGAACGTACGTGATATAATGTTCTCCGCCGATTCGGCACTATTAAATCACATCATTACCTTTGTTCTGGAGGGTACTAGTGGAGCAGCAAGCAAGGTTGTTTCTTTCTCAGTTGAATCGAATAATCGCTGATCATCCTAATGCCAATGTCAATCCAACTCGTTCCACTATTATCAATTGGGCGGTTGAAGACAGGGAAGCTATCGTCTCTGCTTACGGTGCCTTGGTGACCTGGACGCCCACGGAATCAACCGGAAGAAGCCCGAAGGACACCTACATAGTTCGCCGCCCTTTAAGCGAAAACGAGATCGATTGGGATTCGCCCAACAACATCCCCATGGCGCCAGATACATTTGATATGATCGTTACTGACATGCTGGAACTATTT
>JBDLKB010000066.1:0-6506 GCA_039714055.1 Chloroflexota bacterium | reverse complement strand
AAACTGCAATTGCACTGGCTGATGCCGGTGTACATTATGTGGTTCTATTTGATCGACCGAATGCAGCTGACAAATGGACCAAGGAGGAGTGGGCAAAACCAGATCTAGTCGAGCGTTTTATTGATAATCTGCTTCCAGCCATGGATATTGTGGCACAAGAAGGATTAGTTCCGGTTCTACCAGGCCTCGATCCATATGGGGAATATTGGGATCCCAGTTTTTTGTCATTGATGCTTGAAAGTATTATGCGACGTGGTGCTGAAACCTTATTGCTCAAGTGCGCGGTCGGTACCTACAACTTTGGATATGACAAGCCATTACATTGGGGAACAGGTGGTGCTCAGGCATGGCCAGAGACCAAGCCGTATCAGGTGCCAGAGGGCAGTCAAGATCATCGAGGTTTTCACATTTACGAATGGTATCAAGATATAGTCCGACGTGTTGTTGGTCAGGAATTGCCTCTTATTTCAATTGCTGGCGGGGCACACAGTTATGGACAGTCTCCTATTGGAGCAGGGTTATCGAGGAAGACCTTGGAAATGGCTCGAATGATGGCGTGCCGTGAATTGCCTGACTATGTCTTGAATTTGACATTCTACATTCTTGCTGCCGGACCAAATGATGTAGGCTACGGAAATCATTGGTATGAATCTGATGGTTCGCCAAGGTATGCATTTGCGGATGCTATTGGCGAGATCGTTGCTAACAGACGGGGTGCCTTGGCTGAGGCACAACATGTTGCAGGACAATCCAGGGAACCTTCCGAGTCCCAGGTCGAAAACCATGCAATTGCGGACAGCAAGATTCACACCGAAGCAGGAATGTCCAAGTTGATCGATCATTATTTGCTTCTTCCCAAACTGGATGGAGCCGGTGCACGATGGCTCTTCTCGATGATACAAGACTATATGATCAAGTATCATCCAACCTGTGGACACTCAATAAATGAGGCCATACTCGCAAGAGAAGTGACTATCGTTGGCAACGAACAGGTCGTTTCTGCGGAAGAGCAGAGGATGTTGGAGAGAACGGGCTGTCAGGTCCAACGAATCCCTGGAAATACTGGTGCTGAAATTCAAAAGTCTTTTGAAATTCTGGCACGGAAATAGCATCCTATGAAGTGCAATCGGCTAATGAACGCGGAGGTATAGGATGATATTGCTGGAAGGACAACGAGAGCACGAGATCGATATGAAAACTGCTCCTTGCATAAAGGTGATAGGTCTGGGCGGTGCGGGTAGTAACGCGGTAGATCGGATGATCACCGTGGATTTTGATGATGTTGGATATATCGCGGCGAACACCGACCTTCAATCACTCGAACGATCTGAAGCAGGCACCAAAATCCAATTGGGACCAGTGTGCACTCGGGGTCTGGGGGCAGGTGGCAACCCGGAAGTCGGGGAGTCAGCTACATTCGAAAGCTCCGAGTCGATAACCAACGCGATTCGAGGTGCAGATCTGCTCTTTATTGTTTGTGGAATGGGCGGCGGCACTGGAACTGGATCAGCTCCGATAGTGGCAAAGATTGCACAAGAGCTAGGGATCCTCACTATTGGTGTGGTCAGTACTCCATTCGAATTCGAAGGGACTAATCGAGGGCAGGTAGCCATTGCTGGAACCAATGCCATGGAAAAATACGTCAACACTCTGTTAGTGGTGCAGAATGACCAACTCCTACGAGTTGCACCAAAGAGCCTGACACTGGAAGTGGCTTTTCGCGTAGCGGACGACATCCTTCGCCAAGCGATACAGGGGATCGTTGAACTGGTTACCAGAACCGGAGTGATTAACTTGGATTTTGCCAGTGTCTCTTCAGTCATCCAGCGCGGTGGACGTTCCATAATGGCTATCGGTCGCGGTGATACGGTAGTTAAAGCCGCTAAATCAGCGCTTGAACATCCATTGCTGGAAGACAACAATATCGCCAGCGCAGAAGCTATTCTAGTTCATGTCTCGGGAGGCGTTGAAGTCGGATTGAATGATGTGAATGACGCCATGGCGAACATAACCGCGTTGGCAAATCCAGCCGCGGATGTATTGTTCGGCGCAAGTGAGGATTTTGAACTCAATGGACAAACGCAGGTGATCTTGATGGCGACAGGGATAAATGCGAACGGTAGATTACCGCTCAGGATCAAGTCGCTATTTGGCACCGCGCTTCCGATACCGGAACCAATAATGATTGAGGATGAGCTACCAAGAGACAGAGGTACGATGACGAATCTGGATATTCCAGCGTTCATTCGCGAGCGAGAAATGGTTCGAGTACATGCATAGGAGGAAACAATGACGAGTCAGCTAGGTTCAAGTCAGAAAGACGCTGTGTGCCGCAAGGTCTATAGCCGGTACCCATTGCTTAACGGGGTAAAACCTCGTGTCAAATGCCAAAAGTCCGGTCCAGATGCGCGCTATGTGCTCCGGTTTGAAAAAACCATATCGACATCTGACGGCGCGCGACTGCCCACTTCCGTCCGTGTAGTTACTGACGACAAGGGCAAGGTCCTCAAGATGACGGCAACACGGTGATCGTGGACGAGTCAGTTTCAGCATGATTGGACAGCCGATGACCTGGCGGGTCACATCGAAAGCAATGTTGTGGTTGTACCGGCGACCTCAATCGCTGAAACGACTGCCGGTTATTTCGCTATTGATTGGTATCACTCTAGGTGGTGCATTTGGCGGATTCTTAGCTTTGAGTGGGTGGGTATAGAGATTCACTGCACATTCTCGAATTTGATTTTCTAATGCTGCTTGACTGATCATAACCCTGACATGAAATAGACATTCCTCATTCTTCCCCCAAATCGATATAGGCTTGATAGGGCTTGGCTCTTTCAAGCCTTTTGTTATATTCGAGACATGATTGGTTTGAAGGTGCTATCAATCCGCTATGTCAGTTAGACGTGACAGAGCAAATGAATCAGGATGCTCAACACTCCTGTGGAGGGTGGTGCTGATACCGGTCATGGTAGGAGCTTTAATAGGATTTGTCGCCATTATTTGGCTCCTGCGCGGCGATGTAGCAGGACAAGGTACAGAGGGGCAGGTCTCGGAAATTCCCGCCGCTATCAATGGTGACGCTATGCGTACAGTGGTACTGTTACTGGACGACGATCACGTTTCGCCAGTGAGCATCTGGCAAATCCAATATGCGGCAGAGTCGCAGGCATATGTGGCCTGTGTTGTTCCTGTTGACACTGTATTACAGCCATCAGGAATGTCAGCGAGTGAGATTGTCAGAAAAGCAATCCAAACCGGAGACCTGGCATGGCTATCCAAGAACGTACGCCCTTTTGGAGCAGGATGCGGGTTTCTGGAACAGAATGCGGATCCGATTGTACTTATGCTGGACCGTCTTGCTTTCTCTGAAACCGTTGATGATTTGGGAGGAATTGAGATTGGGGGGCAGTGGTTTGACGGTCAATCTGCCTGGCAATCACTCCTAATGGTTGGTGAGGTGGGAATTGACATGCACAGACAGGTTTGGTCAGCTCTGGGTACAAGACGGACAGCAGCTGTGGATGACATCTGTTTGTCATTCAGCGCAGGCGCACCAAATGCGGTTGTTTATCCTCAAGCGTTGAGCGCATGCAGTGTCTGGCAAGACGTCCTGCTTCACGCTCCTCAACGGATATTCATTCCATAATGTGATAAATAACTTAAAGCCTGATGCTTTAGAACAGACCCCAGTCAGCTCCTGTTCCCTCTTCCATCATGGACTGATCCCACATCTCATGCCCCATCTCCACCGTTGTGGGCAACCCAAGCGCTCTTTCACTTGCGGCTGTCACTTCACTCAAGAGTGTGGGGGCATAAGGGCAAAAGGGTGTGGTCAGGATCATCTCTATATGGCAGCGCTTCAGGCTGATGTCCACTCGACGGATCAATCCCAACTCGACCACATTGTAGCCTAGCTCTGGGTCATAAACGTTGCGCAAAGCCTCGAGAACCAAAGCCCGCTTTGCGTCTATTGCCGCATTCTTCTTAATATCCATCGTATGTCATTTGGGTCGATCGTTGATTTTGATCAATTTCTGCTTGACCACATAGGTGCAATGTTGTGCATCATCTCGAGTACACGCGACACGATCTACTGGTGCACCAAGGGCACTCGCAATTAGGGTTTGATCCAATCCGCACAAGACCGGATGGTCTGCCACCAAGTCCCGGTAAGGGCAATTATGTTCGGTGATGCGAATTTCTTTATCGGTGCTTTCCCAGGTGACCATAAAGCCTTCTTGTTCCAACACGGACGCTAGAAAGCGCATCCTCTCGTCAATCGACAGATTCGTGTCTTTTATCCCATGTTCCGACAGAATAGATTGTGCCACACTATCAAGCATCTGTTGCATCTCTGCTGAAGAGAGAGAAGTCGCCATACTCTGGAGCAACCGCCGACTTAGAGCTACATAGCGGCTAGGGAACATCTCAAGACCACTTTCTGTCAGTCGGTACGCATAGTGCGGTCGACCAACACTGCGCTTCATCGCAACTGCTTCTACCAAATTATCCGCCTGAAGACTGGTGAGATGATGTCTGACAGTAATGGGAGATACCTGCGTGTTCTCGGCAAGTTCCTTTACTGTGGCACCGCTACTCGTGAGCAAGGTTCTGAGAATCAGAGACCTTGTGGTTGTTTTTGCTTTAAACTCGTTCATTATTCCACGCATTGTGGTATTTCCTCCAGGTTATCCTACCATGGCACAGAGCAAGTGTCAAATTTCTGATAATAATGAGAAAAATTGACAAAGATATGCCCCTGTGCTAAAATCCGCTCGAACAGGCATAGATGTAGTTTAGGAGATGGTATGAGCGGGCAACTCGATATTAGGAATTTGCACGTTTCAGTTGATGATCAACCAATACTTGCGGGAGTTGACCTGTCGGTCAACAAGGGCGAGATTCATGCGTTGATGGGACCGAATGGTTCAGGGAAGAGCACGTTAGCCAAGTCGCTGATGGGGCACCCAGGCTATAAAGTGACCTCGGGTGACATTGTTTTCGACGGAGCAAGCATGCTGGAGATGAGCCCAGACGAACGCGCTCAGAATGGTTTGTTTCTGGCATTTCAATACCCTGTGGCAGTTCCGGGAGTGAGTCTGGCGAACTTTATTAGAATGGCAATCAATGCCAAGCGAAAAGCTGCGGACCCTGAAGACAAGGGTATTTCAATTCCTGATTTTCGTCGCATGCTCAAGTCAAAGATGGATCTACTGGAGATGGATCATAGCTTTGCGGGGCGTTACTTGAATGATGGATTCAGTGGCGGCGAGAAGAAACGAGCCGAGATACTGCAGATGGCAGCTCTCGAGCCGACCATTACTGTTCTAGACGAGACCGACTCCGGTCTAGATATCGATGCTCTGCGCATAGTATCAGAGGGCGTAAACGCTTTGGCGGGATCAGAACTGGGAGTACTGGTCATCACGCATTATCAGAGGATCTTGAATTATATCCAGCCTGATTTTGTGCACGTGATGCTTGAAGGTCGCATTGTTGAAAGCGGAGGCCCTGAGCTTGCGTTACACCTAGAACAACATGGTTATGATTGGATTCGACAGCGTGAATCCAATGGGACTGATTGAGCGAGGTAATTCTCATCATGCCGGACACCCAACTCGAATCAATACGATCCGATTATTTACAGCGATTTGGTTTTCATGATCCAGAGGACTATGTATTCAAGTCAAGACCTGGCTTGGATGAAAAGATCGTTCGCGAGATCTCCTGGATGAAGCGCGAACCTGAATGGATGACGGAATTCCGACTTCGAGCATTTAAACTATACCAAAAGAAGCCCATCCCCACCTGGGGCGCTGATCTGTCTCAGATCGATTTCGAGAATATGCATTACTATGTGAAAGCCTCAGACAAACAGGAGAGTGACTGGGACGATGTTCCCGAGTACATCAAGAACACCTTTGACCGCCTGGGCATTCCTGAAGCTGAAAGACGATTCCTGGCAGGCGTTGGTGCCCAGTACGAGAGCGAGGTGGTGTACCACAACATACAAAAGCACCTGGAAGATCAGGGTGTGATATTCCTCGATACTGACAGTGCTCTGCGGGAACATCCTGAACTATTTCGCGAACATTTTTCTACTGTGATCCCCGCATCTGACAACAAGTTTGCTGCTCTGAACAGTGCGGTGTGGTCAGGCGGCACATTCATCTATGTTCCCCCTGGAGTAAAGATTGAGATGCCGCTACAAGCTTACTTTAGAATTAATGCTCAGAATATGGGGCAGTTCGAGCGTACTCTGATCATTGCAGATGAAGGAAGCTATGTTCACTATGTTGAAGGATGCACTGCGCCGGTATACTCTTCAGATTCACTTCACGCAGCAGTGGTTGAGATCATAGCCAAACGGGGCTCTCGAGTACGTTATTCCACCATTCAGAACTGGTCCAACAATGTATACAATTTGGTCACCAAGCGGGCTGTTGCTCATGCTGACGCAACCATGGAATGGGTGGATGCAAACCTGGGATCGAAGATAACCA
>JBDLKB010000065.1:0-6514 GCA_039714055.1 Chloroflexota bacterium | reverse complement strand
GTGAACTGGTAGAATTATCAAACCAAGTGGTGAAAGGTAGAGTGATGACCTCGATCGAGGCTGCTCAGGAGGTAGGCCTTGCTGTACTGACCACGTCTACTTTACTTGGTGGTGAGCTCGCCAGGATCAAGCTTTCATCTGTGACCGACAACGATGCACCTGATTGGAGTAGTGCACAAAAGGCGATTCAATATCCACGAACCACAAAAGGTGTAACATCAAGTATATTCTCGGTGGAAAATGCAGCTCAAGTTGCTGAGAACACCCGTGTCTCTCGTCTACCCCGCGCAATTTAGTATAAGATTTCCTGTGAATTATCTGCAAAGGTGATATCAAATATGTTCTTTAATGTTGTAGAACCCACAATTGCCCAGTCGCTTTTGGCGGAACGATTGCCTCGAATCCTACCATCTGAATCAATACCTCTAGAGCAGGCATTAGACCGTTTGTGTTCTGAGACCATCACTGCACCTCACTCACTTCCCTTTTTTAGACGCAGTACCATGGATGGATACGCAGTGAGAGCAGTAGACACTCATGGGGCGTCAGAGTCTCTTCCCACTCTGCTGACGGTAAGGGGCGAAGTGCTAATGGGACAACCTACAGCTATCAAACTATCCGTCGGCGAAACTGCGGTTATACATACCGGCGGCGAATTGCCACCAGATGCAGATGCTGTTGTTCGGGTTGAGGATACTCGTCAGATAATGTTGGACGAGGTCGAGGTAAATCAGTCGGTTTCATCAGGTGAAAATGTAATTCAGGTAGGCGAGGATATTGAAAAGGGCCAAACAGTATTGGAGGCGGGGCACCAGCTGAGACCTCAGGATTTAGGCGGGTTAGCAGCACTGGGGATTCAGCAACTTCGTGTAGTGCGCAAGCCAAGTGTTGCTATTATCTCCACCGGTGACGAGTTGGTGCCGTATGATCAGATACCCAGACCAGGGCAGGTGAGGGATATCAACAGTCTCACCCTTGCTTCTATGGTTACTAAGGTTGGTGCTGAACCAATTGCAAAGGGAATAATCCCGGACGATTTGGACTTGTTATCTGCAGTGATAGGGGATTCGGTGGAGGAAGCCGATATTGTAGTCATTTCTGCTGGCTCGTCTGTTAGTGTTAGAGACGCTACATTAAAGGCGATGCAAAGGATACCTGGCTGCGATGTTCTATTTCATGGAGTTGCGGTGAAACCAGGTAAACCTACCGTCGGCGCTATAGCGAATGGAAGACCAGTCATAGGTCTGCCTGGGAATCCAGTCAGTGCCATGAATCTGTTTGCATTGCTGGTGATTCCTACTATAAAGCACTTGATGGGCGCAAAGTCTGTAGAAAAGGCAACAGTCTCAGCTAGCCTGGCTAGAAATGTAGCTAGTGCACCAGGCAGAGAAGATTACATCTCAGTCAGACTAGAATCAAGAGATGGTGAGATTTGGGCTGAACCTGTTTTTGGTAAGAGCAACCTTATATATACCCTGATACACGCTGATGGAACAATTGTCATACCTGCGGATAAGTCTGGATTGACGCGGGGTGAATTTGTGTCTGTTTCGCTGTTCTAAGTTGAGCAACTTTAGTTTACCAACACATCTCCCATGAATTAACCCGAACAGGATCATAGACCAATGAGCAAAGAAGCAACTTTCATTCAGGATGTTCCACTCGATGACGCAAAGTCCAAGTTCTTTCGCGCCTTGAGTGAAATAAACATCCTAGATCCAATGGATGGAGAACTTGTCGATCTTTCTGATTCGATTGACCGGGTCACATCAGTTCCAGTATTCGCGCGACTCTCCTCACCTCATTATCATGCCAGTGCTATGGATGGCTACGGCGTTAGATCAAAGGATACGCAGGGAGCAACTGAAACACGTCCGATTCGCATAAAAGTACTTGAAACCGATGATCTACAAGATAGTGATGATACTTCACGCACAGTGGCGATCAATACCGGACAACCTCTTCCTGATTGGGCAGATGCTGTGATAATGATTGAGCATGTACAACCGCTTGACATCAGCGGATTGCCTATTGGTCGGTCTGAGAAGCCGGCTTGTATTGAGATAATGGAATCGGTTTCACCTTGGCAGCATGTTCGACCGATGGGTGAGGATATGGTAGCAACCGAGCTGGTTCTGCCTGCAAACCACAAGATCCGACCTGTTGATATTGGTGCAATTGCAGCGTCTGGGTATGCGCGGGTCGAGGTTAGACGCAAACCGAATGTAACTGTTATACCGACTGGCAATGAATTAGTGCAGGTATACGATTCGATAAAACCTCTGCCTGGAGAGATTCTCGAATCCAACAGCTTGGTGTTGGCAGCTCAGATTGAGAGATGGGGGGCAATAGCAACAAGACATCCTATAGTTCCTGACAGGGTGAAGGAATTAAAACAAGCAGTCAAGGCAGCATGCGGCAAATCTGACCTGGTGATTGTCAATGCGGGTTCAAGTGCGGGTACAAAGGACTATACTGCCAGTGTGGTTCAGGATCTTGGTGAGTTATTTGTGCATGGGATCGCCATTCGTCCCGGCCACCCGGTGATACTCGGCGTTGTCAGCAACACCCCAGTGATAGGTATCCCTGGCTATCCAGTAAGCGCTGCTCTCACCAGTGAGCTATTAATTCAGCCTTTGATTCGACGATGGCTTAATCAAGCTCAGAATGAGAGTTGGAGAATTAACGCCAAGCTATCGCACCGGGTATTATCGCCCATTGGGGTGGATGAATTCCTTCGTGTAGCAGTCGGCAACGTAGGTGATCAAGTCTTGGCTTTCCCATTGAGCCGTGGAGCTGGAACCATCACCTCGTTGGTAAGGGCAGATGGGATTGTACGAATTCCACGTTCTTCTGAGGGATTTGATTCAGGCGCTAAAGTAGCAGTTGAACTGTTCGGTTATCCTCAGATAGTTGGTAGCACCATTGTCATCACCGGAAGTCACGACCTAATCATCGATTTATTGGCCGACCGTGTACCTCAGTTTGCGTGTGGGTCGCGAATAATCAGTGCCAGTGTTGGCAGTCTTGGCGGGCTTGTGGCTATTAATAACAACCAGGCACATCTAGCTGGATGTCATCTATTGGACCCTGAGACTGGCGAGTACAACACTAGCTACGTTAAGCGGTACGTGCCGAACAATCGACTGGCTATGGTCACGTTGGTTGAACGCCAGCAGGGCTTGATATTACCTTCCGATAATCCGAGAAACCTACATGATTGGAAAGACCTTTCTGGAGATGGCGTTACGTTCATCAATAGACAAAGGGGATCAGGAACTAGGATTTTGACAGATTATTGGTGCAGGAAGAACGAGATAAGCACCTCCTCAATAACTGGTTACGATAGGAATGCTTTTACTCACCTAGAAGTAGCTGCTGCGGTTGCATCAGGTTCTGCTGATGTTGGTGTTGGAATCAGGGCTGCTGCAGACGCACTAGGATTGGATTTTGTTCCTCTTGCAGATGAGGTTTATGAACTAGCTATCCCAATGAGATATTTCCAAGACCCACTGCTTGATCCAATTCACGAGTTGTTGCAGGATTCCGAGTTCAGGGGATTTGTTGATGGAATGAAGGGATACTCTGCGCGTAATATGGGCAAGATTCGACGGATTGAAACCTAGTTTATAATGCAACCAAGCCTTCTAGCCAGTATCTGACAGATTTCACTATTTCCTTGTCAGTGTCAGGTCCGACTTCAAACCAATGGATATTTGGGTCATCTAGGCGAAACCACGTCATCTGCTGACGAAGGAAGCGTCGCGTGTCTTTGCGAAGAAGAGCAATTGCATCGTCTAGCGTTTCTTTGCCATCTAGGTAATCCTTGAACTGTCTATAGCCCAGACCAGACATCGCCGCGTCATTCCATCCATACCTCGTGATCAAATTACGCACCTCGTTGATCAACCCCGCATCTATCATTTGATCAATTCGCATGTCAATTCGCTGATAAAGCTCAGCACGAGGTCGAACTAGTCCCAGGTGCAGTATGTTGCACTTGGGCTTGCTTTTAGTACGTAAGGTTGACATCGGGATTCCAGACTCTAATGTGACCTCAATTGCTCTTACAACTCTTCGTATGTTCCTGGCGTCAATTCGTTCGGCTGAAACCGGATCCAGTTCTCTTAGTCGATTAAATAGTGCCTGGTGCCCATGTTCATTGGCGAATTGTTCCAATTCGGATCTTAATTCATAGTTCGGTGGAACACGTGGTATATTCCAACCCTCAAGCACTGACTTGACATACTGTCCGCTCCCGCCCACCATCAATGCCACCCGATTTCGAGAGTGTATTGAATTGATTGCCTTCTGAGCCATCTGCTGATAAGCCGCCAATCCGATGTTTTCATCAGGGTCAGCAATATCGATAAGATGATGCTTGACCGAAGCCAACTCCTCGTCTGAAGGCTTGGCTGTACCTATATCCATGCCACGGAACAGCAGACGTGAATCGGCTGATACTATCTCTACCGGTAATTCTTTGGCGATCTGAAGCGAAATCAGACTCTTTCCTACAGCAGTTGGACCCACCAACGCGATCAAGGGGTGGGATAGGATTGGATCTACCACGAGTCAATTGCTCCTATAATGTGCGAAATATCGACGATCTGATTGTCGGAGTCAACTTGTATCGCAACAAGATCGATTCGCCAGTCCACGTCAATCAGGTCATTTTCGTTGAGGTACATCTCAGCAGATTGGATCAGTCTGCCCGATTTGGCACGAGTTATAGATTCCTCAGGTAACCCGAATTTGAGACTTTGCCTTGTCTTCACCTCGACAAACACTATCATTTCTTCCATTCTTGCGACTATATCAATCTCTCCATACTCACATCTATAGTTGCGATCAAGAATTGAGTAGCCGGCGTCTTTCAGAAATCTTGCTGCAGTGGTCTCTCCAAGCCGTCCGATTTGTTGTGACCTTGCCATTCTTATTAGTTCCTAAGAGTAGAAGCTTGAATAATGTGCTACGAAGGTACCTGTTGAGACACCATACCTTTATATAGCGCTACAACATTCATGGCAATGTCTCGAATGTCGAAAGCTTCACTTGTCTCATTTGCCATTTCTGACATTAGAGATCTTTTCTCATTGTTAGAGAGAATGTCGACGATTGCCTCCGCAAATGACACCGGGGTACTTGCAGAAACTAGCAACCCTTCGATTCCATTGGTTACAATATCAGAGTTGCCTGAACTGTCTGACAGTACCACCGGTAAAGATGAAGCCAAAGCTTCAAGAATCGCCAAGGAATTGACCTCGGTAAGCGAGGCTGACACGTATAGATCGCTTGCTGCTAGATAGTCAGGGACAGCATTATATGATATTTCGCCTATGAAACGTGTCCACGGTCTCGATTCCCACCGCTGCTGTAGTTTATTCTCTTCCGGTCCTCCACCGACTATAATCAGGTACGCTGCTGGCATCTGTGACACCACCAATTCCATCGCTCTCAAGAGCGTTTCAACACTCTTTTCCGAACTCAATCTTCCGCAATAGATCACTAACAAGGAGTCACGAGGAATACCCAAACTAGCGCGAACGTTTGACGAACCATGCCCTTTATACACCTGAGTATCTATCGCGTTTGGAATAACAGCGATTTCTGACTTTACCCCCCATGCCCGGAGACGCTTGCGCGTACTGCAGTTTGGAGCAATGACAATGTCACAGTGATCAGACAACCCCCTTATCTGCGTTTGGACCACGTTGTCAAGTAAAGTCTCCGGGATGAAGCTCAAGAATCTTTTTGCATAGAGATCATAGCGAGTGTGGCAGGTGAACACTAGCGGCTTTTTGATATCCGCTAATGCAGCAGTAGCAAGACGACCACTTAGAAAAGGGTGGTGCAAATGGATTAGGTCCGACTGAGACATCGCGTCAATTGATGCCTTCGTGTAGCGCAGCCCAAGATAATAGCCGCTACTTCCTAACGATACTGCTGGATTTCGAAGAACCCCTTCTTCAGCATCTCCTGGCTGACTATCTCCGAAGGTTATCACTGAAACATCATGTCCAAGTTGCTTCAACGCTTTGCCAAGAAGCCAAATGTGATTGGTTACCCCGTTAATATGAGGGTAGTAGATATCAGTGAGCATCGCGATATGCATCAGCCGTCATCTCAGTTGTTGTTCGTCCATTATACAATTCTATTGGTGGATTGTTAGTTCGTTGTGATATCATATCGTAGCATTGGTAAGGAGCGAATCACATAATGATTGTTGAGATCATCTCAATTGGTACCGAACTCTTGCTTGGTGACATTGTAGATACAAATTCAGCCGCAATTGCGCGATATTTAAAAGACATAGGGATGAATGTTTACTATATGTCGACTGTCGGCGATAACCGAAAACGAATCTCTCAAAACATTACCCGAGCACTTGAGCGATCTGACATTGTCATTACTACGGGGGGGCTGGGACCAACTGTTGATGATGTAACTCGTTCAGCCGTCGCAGATGCTACTAACCGCGAGTTGGAAGTGAGAGAGGACCTGTTAAGACAAA
>JBDLKB010000064.1:0-6525 GCA_039714055.1 Chloroflexota bacterium | reverse complement strand
GCGCCTAATTGAGAAGCTGACATCGTCCACGGCCTTAACGTCGCCAACATGGCGCCGGACCACCGCGCCCCGCTTTATAGGGAAGTATTTCTTCAAACCCCTTACCCTCAGGAGCGACTCTTCGCCACTTGGTTCGGACAGACTGACCGGCACGGCAACGATATCTGCCCTGTGGGCGGGTTCTGCCAACGTCTCCTCAACACGCCAACAGGAGACCATATGCCTGCCACCGATATCGTTGAGGGGCGGCATGGTGTGCATGCATTTCTCGATCGAAACAGAGCAGCGGAGAGCGAAAGGGCATCCCTCTGGTAGCGCGAGTAAGTCGGGGGGTAGACCGGGGATCGAATTCAGGCGCTCATGACGTTCTTCTTCTATTTTCGGAAGCGAAGCCAGCAAACCCTGGGTGTAGGGATGGCGCGGTCGCGCATAGATTTCGTCGGTGGAACTGCGTTCCACGATATACCCGGCATACATCACATTGACACGGTCTGCAATGCCCGCAGCAAGGCTCAGATCGTGGGTAATCCACATCACTGCCATACCTAGTTGCTCTTGCAGCGACTTGACCAGTTCGATGATTTGTGCCTGGATGGTAACATCGAGGGCAGTAGTAGGTTCATCAGCTATGAGCAATTGCGGGTCGCAGGACAACGCCATGGCGATCACAGCGCGCTGGCGCATTCCCCCTGAAAACTGGTGCGGGAAATCGTCCAGCCGCTGCTGTGCCGAGGGAATGCCGACCATATGCAGAAGCTCGGCTGCTTGCTCTCTGGCCTCACGCTCGCCCACTTTTCGATGCGTTCTGATAGCCTCCATGATCTGATAACCCACACTGAATACCGGGTTGAGGGAGACCATCGGATTCTGGAAGACCATGCCTATACGATTTCCACGTATCTTTTGCATTTCAGCATTGCTCAGCTTTAGCAGGTCGCGTCCATCGAACATGATTTCACCACCGGCGATTTTCCCCGGCGGAGTGGGAAGTATGCCCATGATCGCCTGTGCGTGCACGCTCTTGCCACAGCCGCTCTCCCCAACTACCACTAACATTTCGCCCTTATCGAGCGTATAGGAGATGTCGTTGACGGCGCGAACAACTCCTTTGTCGGTGTGAAACTCAACTTTCAGGTTCTTGATTTCTAGCAGTTCGTTCATCGGATAATCTCCCAGCCTTAGGCCGTGCCGCGCAGTCGCGGATCTAGCATATCTCTCAGGGCGTCGCCAAATAGATTGACGCCCAATATCACCAAGGCCAGGGCCACACCGGGGTACAGGACTGTCCAGGGTGAAATTTCCATGAAGGCGCGACCCTCGCTCAGCATCGAACCAAGTGTGGGGGTGGGAGGTACCGCGCCTAATCCGAGGAAGCTAAGCGCTGCTTCCACCGTGATCGCGCTAGACAGGCGCAGTGCCATCTGCACGATAATCGGAGAGAGTATATTGGGGAGAATATGCACCGCCAGAATGCGCGGCGTGCCGACTCCAGTGGCAAAAGCAGCGGTGACAAACTCGCGCTCTTTCACCGTCAACGATGAGGCTCGTGCTACCCTGGCAAAGATGGGGATATAGACAATTGTAATGGCTAGTATGATACTGCTTAGCGCCGACCCTCCTATTGCAACCAGGGCAATCGCCAGCAGCACCGAAGGAAAGGCGAAGATCGCATCCATCACTCGCATAATCAGATAATCGGTAGCCCCTCCAAAGTAGCCAGCAACGATACCCAAGATCACACCAAGCGCTGCTGCAAAGAGCACCGAGAGAAAGCCTACCTCAAAGGAGATGCGCGTTCCCCAAGCTATGCGACTCCAAATGTCCCGCCCGTAGCGGTCTGTTCCCATTCGATAGGTCTCGTCCGGCGGTGAAAGTTTCGGCCCGACCATTTCCGTGGGATCGTACGGTGCGAAAAGCCCGGGAGCAATAGCGATGATGAGAAGGATCAGAACCACCACTCCCCCCAGGACACCGATCAGATTGCGGCGTACCAGAAAATACACAGATCTCATTGGCTCATTCCTCCAGTTGAATTCGGGGATCCAGGACGCTATAGCTCAAGTCTGTGATCAGATTCATGAACACAAAGACAAACGAGATGAAAAGGACTGTCCCCTGGACCACGGGATAATCGCGTTGGTATATGGCGTTCAGAGCCAGCCGTCCGATACCAGGCAGGGCGAACAACTCCTCGATGATCACCGTGCCGCCCAGCAGGTACCCAATCTGGATGCCAAGCACGGTAATCACTGGGATCAACCCATTGCGTAGCGCGTGGCGCAGGATTACCAACCGCTCCGATAGACCTTTAGCCCTGGCAACCTGCACGTATTCCTGGCGCAGTTCTTCCAGCATCGAAGAGCGCGTCATTCGCATCACTGTGGCACTCATCCCCATTGCCAATGAGATACTTGGCAGCAGTAGGGATTTTAGATTTTCCCCAAGCCCTTCGGAGATGGGAACAAAGCCTGTCGTTGGCAATACTGGCCATTTGAGGGAAATGAAGAGGATTGCTAGAGTGCCGAACAGGAACCCGGGGATGGATAGACCGATCAGCGCCGCCAGACGCGCTATCAGGTCGGCCAGATCGTTCCGTCTGATTGCAGAGATAATGCCAGTGGGGATGGCCAGCACTAGAGTCAGGATGACCGTAATGACAGTCAACTCCAGCGTAACTGGCAGGCGACTGAGAATCTCGGTTCCAACTAGTTTACCTGTGCGCAGCGAGTTACCGAAGTTGCCACGCAACACATTGCCCAGCCAATAGATGTATTGCACCGAAAGCGGCTTGTCCAGCCCGTAGGCACGCTCTATGGCGGCAACCTGATCAGGGCTGATGTCGGTGCCCATACCGAGTAGCACATCAACAAAATTGCCAGGGATCATGTGCATAATGACAAAGACCAGAATGGACATCCCCAGCAGCGTGGGCACAAATACGAACAGAACGCGTCGGATGAGGTAGGAAGACATGTTGAAACACTCTCCTATTTGATTTACACCAGTGTGCGAATGGTCCTCCTGGACCATTCGCACACTTGGTGAGGTTCTATTCCGAAAGCAACCATACCTGCTTCAACGAACGAAATGCATCTACAGGAGAAAGATCGAAGGCGTGCACAACATCGCCGTAGGCTACATACTGTGTGCGGGTGTTGAGGAAGATCATCGGTGCTTCTTCAGAGATCTTGATCACAGCATCGCTGTAGTAGGCTTTGCGCTCATCAAAGTTTACCGTCGTACGGGCAGAATCCAGCAAAGAGTCTATTTCTTCGTTGCTGAATTGGAAGGCGTTGACCGAACCGCCGGTGTACAACGCGGGATATAGCGCCCGGTCAGGATCGTTGCCGCTGCCGTTGTAGCTGACAAAGGTCTGGAAGTCGCGGTCAATCCACTTCCGGATGAATGTACCCCATTCAACCTGGTCCAGAGTAGCCTCAAAGCCGGCAGCCTTTAGTTGGTTTTGCAGAACCAGAGCAATGCTGGTGAACTGCGGGAAGCGGGGTGAAGCCGTAATGGTGAAGGCGACTCCATCGGGATGCCCAGCGTCTGCCAATAAGGCTTTGGCTGCTTCAGGATCTGGCTCGTAGTAGGACAACTTATCTAGCGGGATTGCCCACTCGCCCAGGGTGGGAACAATCGGACCGCTGACCAAGCCCTCGCCAAAGAAGACCGAGTCGATCACTGCCTTACGGTCTATGGCGAGGCTCAACGCCTGCCGGACTCGCACATCGTCAAAGGGGGCCTCCGCGCAGTTGATACCCAGGAGGTAGTAGTCAGTTGTCTGCTGACTGGCAACGGAGACACCTTCGCTTCGGGCAGCCAAACCGGCAGCAGTGCCATCGCTCAGGGTCGTCAGATGTATCTCTCCCGTGCGCAGCGCGGCAATACGTGCGGCTTCATCGGGGATGATCATGTAGGTGATCCCATCCACCATCGGCGCGCCTTCAAAATAGTCGGTGTGGGCTAACAGAACAGTCTTGGTCTCTTCCACGTACTCCTCCAGCTTGAAGGGGCCAGTGCCAACCATGACCGACTGCAGGTCTCCATTAGCTTCCACCTCTTCTTGGGGAACGACTGCTGCCCAGGTGCTGGCTATAGTAGACATAAAGGCGCCGTACGGTTCTGAGAGGTGGAAAACCACGGTATAGTCATCTGTGGCTTCCATGCTCTCAATCTTGTCCAACTGAGTAGCCCACGGTGAGGCCGTGTCAGGATTCTTTATCCGCTCAAAGCTGTACACTACGTCAGAGGCGACCATTTCACGACCATTGTGGAAGAGCACGCCCGGGTTCAGATGGAAAATGAAGGTCAGGTCGTCGGGGTTTTCCCAGCTTTCTGCCAGCTCGGGGATGGGAGTGTAGTCGTCGCTCAAGTTGATGAGTTGATTGTAAACCTGGCTGATGATCTCGAAGGAAGAAGCCGAAGTGACCAGGTGCGGGTCAAGTCCGGCAGCCTCGCGACCCTTGCCGATGATCAGGGTGCCACCAGCCTGGGGGCCAGACTCCGGCACAGGAGTTGCGGTAACGACGACTTCCTTGATCTTCTCAACCTCCTTGACGGGCTCCTGACCGCATGACACCAGAATCAGTGCAATGGTGACGATGAGCGCCAGTAGCAGGTAGTTGTGTTTTTTTACTATTAGTTTCATCTTACTATCTCTCCTTTTGAATAACGAATTGATCATTCTAGGATGGCTGTCGGTTTAAATTTCATTTCATAGATGTATCTCCTTCACCTTTGAGTAGTTGAATGTCGAGCTGGCAATATCAAATCATAGTCGGTTTATGACGTAATCAGCTCTACATGGAACACGTACCGGTCCCCCCTGTATACAGCCTCTACATATTCGATCGGCTGTCCATGTTGGTCATAGCAGGTACGCTGAGTGTGTAATAGAGGCTCACAGCCTTCCAGCTCGAGCAACTCCTGTTGATACTGGTTGCACAGACCCGCCTCGATTCGCTGCACGGCTCTGGTAGGTATTACTCCGAATTTTCCCGTCAAGAGATCGTATAATGAACGATCTTTGAAATCCTCTTCCAGCAGCTCCTGGGCGCGATCAAAATTGATATGACTGGTTTCAAGCGCCATCGGCACCCCCTCGGCTATTCGAAGGCGCTCCAGCAACACGATAGAGGTGCCCGGTTTGATCTGTAATGTTTTGGCGGCTGTTGGGGGTGCTTGTATTTCCTCCAATCGCAGCACCCGTGCCCCCGGTCGCATTCCTCGCTGCTGCATATCTTCAGTAAAGCCCGTCAGCCTGGTGAGGCGCTGAATCAGCTTTGGCTCAGCCACAAATGTGCCCCGGCCTTGCTCACGGCGTACAACCCCCTCGAGCATCAGCTCGTTCAACGCTTTGCGGGAGGTCTCCCGACTGATGTCAAACCGTTCGCTCAATTGGCGTTCTGAGGGAAGACGATCGCCCGGCCCCCATTCGCCATGGGCGATTTTCTCACGGATGAACTCCTTTAGCTGAAAGTAGATCGGTAACGGGTAATTCTTATCCAGCACAACTTACCTCCTGGTGGTTTGGTTGACCGGTGGTCCGTACCAGTATTATCATTATATTCACCTACACTGCAAAGTCAAGCATTTTTAAGGAATATCCAGTGTATCTGGTCGCCTGCTGGTTATGTTTATGTCTCATCCATTGTGGTGATGGCGCCCCCTTGTTTCCTGGGGTCGCTGACGGGCAGTGTCTTATCCCCTATAAATAGGCTTAATGGCCTATTAGTTAACAGGCAATTATGCTCGCCTTCCCCGTGTAAGGCGGGGACGATACCGAGAATCAGAACATGCATAGACATCGCGTTTCACCGCCAAGATTCAACTAAAAGGAGATGAACATGAAAAGGTTGACAGCAAGTAAAAGTATGATCGTATCAGTGGCTTTGATTGCGCTGCTTGCCCTGGTCGCAGTCCCAGCCGGCGCCAGTGGCTACACCCACGGTATCGTCATTAACGTGGATGGTGTGGATTACTATATGGCCGGCGCACCAGATGGACCTAACGGAGAGTTTGATGTACCCGGTCATGAATGGGTTCAGGCCGGACCGGAGAGTGTCGTAGGCAAGCATTACAACACCGGCCCCTTTGGAGCCCCCAATTGGTGGTCTTCCGATGCGCCTGATGGCGAACTGCTCTTTATGGTCAGGGGGATTATCGACACTTGGACCCTTGAGAAAGCTACCGCGTATGCCGACCAGGGCTATGTCCATTATCATGAACTGATAGCAGTCGCTGATGGAACACTCAACCCCACAAAGGTCGTTTGGTTCAAGCACATCGCCCGCACCACCTTTACCCTCGACGGCGGGCCACATCCCCCAGACCCGGGCATCGAGATCACACCGGGCGTTGCCTACAATTTCCTACCCAACTGGGAGATGCCCTACATGCCCTAGCAACTTCTATCTACATATCTTGATATAGAAATTAGGGAGAAACGCAGAGTCCCGATCGGCCGGCCCTAGCACGACTGCTGGGCCGGCTGATCTTGTGATTACGTCTCACGACAAGAGA
>JBDLKB010000063.1:0-6557 GCA_039714055.1 Chloroflexota bacterium | reverse complement strand
AGCAGTAGCGCACAATTGGGACAAATCGAAAACAGGCGCCAGGAACTGTCACAAGCCATTGTAGGGCTGGATGAATCGCTAAGCCAAGCGCGCATCCCAGCAGAAGACCTTTCTGCTCAATTGGCGGATCTAGAACGCAGTTTGGCTCAAATGGAGGGTTCGCATCAGAACCTGAAAAGCGTTCTTGATGTTCGTCGGGATGCATCAGGACAGATCACAGAACAAATCGAAGATAGAAAACAACGTCTGGATGCGGTCGAAAATGAAACATCACAGCTTGAATCTCTGCAGAAAAACGAACGGGTTCAGGAGCAGGATATCTCACAGGAGCTGGATGAGGCGCGCAAACAGATCAAGCCGGCTGAAGACCAGTTGAGTGAAGCTGAAGAAGCAATTAACTCGAGGCTTGAAATCGAAGCATCGTTGAGAAGGCAGGTTCGTACTGCTGAGCAGGACTCGAGCCAGGCTGAATTATCGCTACACCGCCAACAGGATCAGCTTGATCATCTTCGCGATCGAATCGCAGAAGAGTTGGGTCTAGTCGACCTGCCGCTTGAGGAAGATATCGACGGACAGAACCCGCTACCGATGGGTGAAATAATAGGTCAGCTCCCGTTCGTCAAGGAGCTGCCTAAAGGTATAGAAGAGACCATTCAAGTTCGTCGCCAACAGCTTCGACGAATGGGGCTTATCAATCCTGCTGCTCCGAGAGAATTTCACGAGCTGTCACAGAGATATGAATTCCTTGATCAACAAATGACCGATCTTGAGGAAGCATCAAAGAAGCTCAAGCAAGTGATCGATGAATTAGACGTAGTGATGGAACGTGAATTCAATCGCACGTTCAACGCAGTGGCAACAGAATTCAGGGCTGCCTTTACCAGGCTGTTTGCAGGTGGTTCGGCGCGACTGGTTCTTACCGATCCTGATTCACCTATCAACAGCGGGGTGGAGATCATCGCGCGTCCTCCTGGTCGACGGCAACAAGGGCTGGCGCTGCTATCTGGTGGTGAGCGATCATTGACTGCCGCAGCATTGATCTTTGCTTTGCTCAAGGTCAGTCCCACTCCATTCTGTGTGTTGGATGAAGTTGACGCTATGCTGGATGAAGCGAATATAAGTCGTTTTCGCGATATGCTGAAGGAATTAAGTGAGAATACTCAGTTTATTATCATCACTCATAACCGGGGAACAGTTGTAGCTGCAGATACTATTTATGGCGTAAGCATGGGGGATGATGGAGTAAGTCAGGTTATGTCGCTGCGCCTTGAAGGTGAAGATATCAAATAAAAACACCGCTGACTGAAACAGCCAGCGGTGTGGTTTGCTCCAAGTTAAATCTCGTTGATTATGGGCTGGTTGTAGGTGTTGGAATTAGAGCTCTGAGATCAATTGTGGGTTGATTTGGAACTCGATTACTCCAATAGTCATACTTGACCACCTCAATCCTGTTTCTCAACCCCTCAAGCCACTCATCAAAGACACGATTCTGACGCGACATCAACGATGATGACGACATCTCTCGCATTTCCCGTCCGTTAATGTAGAGGATAAGGTACTCATCGTTTTCGGTCACTATGGGATCACTATAATCACCACTCTTTAGAGTGAACGCCAACTGTGCCACCTCAGGTGAATAGTTTTGAAATAGATCGTCATAAGTTGACCAGTTGATGGCTCGGGTCGAAAACGAGTCCTCCACATCAGCATGTGCTTCTTCAATCAGGGTTTCGACCAACTCGCCTTCCTCTAACCGCGAGTAATACGAATACATTTCCTCTAAATCGGCAAAAACCAGGATGTCAGCAGATATTTGTACTTCCTCCGCCGGCAGTCCCTCAACCAATTGTTCCCGCATCTTTCCTTCAAGAATCCGCGCCGCAACCGCATTGCGCATGACCTCTTCATTGACGCCTGCATCGTTGAGGGCTTTCAGGGTTTCATCATAGGTGTTCTGGAAGGATTCCTCGGTGACTGCAGTCGGTGTGGGTCTCGGTGTCCTGGTCGGGACTGGAGTGGAAACAGTATCTGTTACCAGCTCAGAAGTGGCAATAGAGGTTACTGTAGGCTGCGGAGTGGGCGTGCCATGTCGGTAGTACCCCTGGCTAACTTCAAGGAACTCTGATACATCATTATCATCAACTGAGATATCCAGGTTTGCTGCACCTTCTTTAACCAGGGCTTGGTTGATCATGGTATCAAGCACATGCTCGCCAAATTGCTCATAATCATCGAGACCCTGCACGAATCCATAGACTTGCTCCACACCAAAGATAGCGGCGTATTGATATATCTGTTGGATAGTCTCGTGCCGTTCAAATTGTACTCTCTGGCGAAAGTCCTTGGTCAAGATCTGCTCTTCGCCAACCTCAGCTACCGGTTGACCGGGCTTTACCAGGAGTTCGTTAACCAGGGCAAAGGCGAGAATACCAACCAGCACGGCCCCGACGATGGAACCAACGATAAGCATGTTCCGTCGATGACGCTGCTCAACTCGAGCGCGGGCGACCTCTTTGTAATTTGGTGTGGGAGTAGTTTTCTGAGGTGATTTGGCCATCTTTACTAGACCACCGAATCCTACTAGTCGCTGGTAAAGGGCAGCAGCGCAATGTGCCGGGCACGCTTTACAGCGACAGCCAAGGCACGTTGATGCTTGCCACAGAGGCCAGTCTGACGACGAGGTCTAATCTTGCCTGGTCGGGTCATAAAACGGCGAAGGGTATCGATATCTTTATAATCAATTGGTGCGGATTCAGCACAAATCACGCAGTATCGCGGTCTCATGAACCGTCGACGACGTGAACCTCTAAACGATGACATTTTTCCTCCGAAATCTATTGTTCACCCTAGGGGTCCCACCCTTGGGGTGCGCGATAATTCTATTCCTCGATTGCAACGGTCAAGTAGCGCAAGATATTCTCTGAAATCTGCATGCGCCGCTCAAGCTCGCGTACTGCGTCTGATTGGAACTTGATTTTAAGATGGACATAATGGCCGGATTCGTGTTTCTGGATAGGATAAGCCAAACGGCGTTTGCCCCACACATCAACATGTTCGACAACACCATCTGCTTCGGTGATCCAGGATTGAACCTGCTCAACGGCAGAGGTCATGTCTTCTTCTTCAAGATCGGGACGCACGATGAACGTGAATTCGTAATTACGCACGATTACTACCTCCTTTTCCCGGGTTTGCCGCTAGACGATTCCGGATTGAATCGCTAGGAGCGAAAAGCGCTGGCGGCAATCGCCCCCTGCGCAACGGCTGGCATTCTAACAGAAAGAAATGGCTGTGGCAAGGGAGTTATCTAGGTGTTGAAGGACGTTAACGCAAGAGTGGAGTAAGATAGAGAATACAGCCTAATCAACTAGAAAAGAGAAATTGGATCACGTCCCCGTCTTGGACCAGGTATTCTTTACCCTCAATGCGAACCTGTCCTTCCTCGCGTGCAGTTGCCCAACTGCCCAAGCGCAGCAGATCTTGAGATGAGATGACTTCGGCACGGATGAATCCCCGTTCCATGTCGGTGTGAACCTTGCCCGCGGCAGCAGGCGCGGCAGTATTTCGAGGGATAGGCCAAGATCTGACTACCTTGCCCCCAACCACAGTGAAGAAAGTGATCAGATCCAACAGTCTGAAACCTGCGGCAACAAGCCGGTCCAGTCCCGAGCTCTTCAGACCATATTCGGAGGCAAACATCTGAGCATCTTCCTCGGGCAATGCCACCAACTCCATTTCCAGTTTAGCACACAGAGTGACCGACTCGGCATTCTCATTTGAGGCAAGATTCCGCACACGCTCAGCTAGTTCTCCTCCATTTGGAAGTTCGGAATCATCGACATTTGCCACATAGAGACACGGTTTTGCCGTAAGCAGGTTCAACTCGGTTGTGCTAATGGCAGTGATCTGGGCAACCAGATCAGAATCGGGACGTTTGCCTGTTCCCAAATCTTTAGCAATGGCATCGATCAGTTCTACGCAGGATGCTGCCCTATCACGATCATCTCGTGCCTTTTTGAGATCAGCGCTGATCTTTTCCTTTCTGCGATCAAGCATTGCCATGTCAGCTAGAGCGAGCTCAAGGTTCAGAGTCTCAAGGTCTTCTATGGGGTCTATTTTGGCATAAGGATGTGCAACACCTTCGTCAGTGAAACACCGCAATACATAGATCACTGCGTCCACATTTCGAATGTGCCCCAGAAATTGATTCCCCAGTCCCTCTCCCTTGTGAGCCCCACGCACGAGGCCGGCGATATCCACAAACTCGACAGTCGCAGGTACTACTTTTTCCGGTTGAATCATGTTGGCGAGATCATCCAAACGATGATCTTGTAACACTGCTACACCAACGTTAGGCTCAATTGTGGTGAATGGGTACGCCGCAACCGCGGCGCCTGCTTTGGTCAAAGCATTGAAAAGGGTCGATTTTCCGGAGTTGGGCAAGCCAACAATGCCCAGCTGCATGCTCATCAGATGTTGGTGCCTGTGGTCCTGGATTGAATAGGAAGTGCGATGGTGAAGGTGCTGCCCGCACCCAGTTGACTCTTGACCCAAACGCGTCCACCATGCCGTCGCTCAATGATGGACTTTACAATCGCCAAGCCCAACCCGCTTCCATGACCTCCAAGCACATCGCGCTTTTTTACTCGGAAGAACTTTTCAAAGAGACGAACCTGGTCAGCTTGCGAGACTCCAGTCCCAGTATCACTGACCTGAATGATGGCTTCATTACCTTCAACGTGAGTCTTGACTGAGACTTGGCCGGCTGAGGTATATTGAATAGCGTTATCGACCAGATTGGAGATCGCTTGCCGCAATAATGTCGGATAACCCGGTACTAGCGGCAATGGTACTGCTTTTATTCGATCGACCTCTAACCCTTTTCCAGCAGCTCGAGATCGATATTTCTCCACTACCTGATCAACAGTGTCCTCCAGGTCTACCATCTCCAATTCACTGTCGTCACCTGACTCGATTTCAGCCAGATCTAGTAGATTCGAAACAAGTTCGTTCATTTTATCGATATCGGCAATGATCTTTTCCACGTATTCACTCTGCTTGGAATTCATCTCGCCAACCATGGGCAGCATGGTCACGTGCCCTCGCATGTTCATCAACGGTTCTCTGAGATCATGTGATACGGTGCTGACGAAATCCGTCTTCATCTCATCCAATTCTTTGAGATCAGTGATGTCACGCAATACGGCAACACGACCCAGCTCTTGATCATGCTCACCGAGAATGGATGAAGAACGACCATATAGAATACGTCCATCATCCAGATGAATCTCGGAGGCTTGATTGGCATCATGCTGCGAGAGCAATGATGTCAGTCCCGTATCGGTGAATGTGGTCATTGCAGGCTGACCCTTGGCCACAGAAGCAGACAAGTTGAGTGCATTCTCCGCAGCGGGGTTTAGCATGGCAATGTTGCCTTCAATATCAGTAACTACAATCGAGTCCTGAGTACTGGTTAGGATACCTGCTAGACGTCGACGATCACGCTCGGTTTCATCAAAAAGCTGGACATTCTCAACAAAAACAGAAGCCTGGCTGGCGAGTGTGCTCAGGAAGTTGATCTCTGCATCAGTGAATGAATGAGGTCGCCGATAAGCTATCCACAAGACGCCAAGGAATCGCAGAGAACTACGAATGGGAAAAGCAGCAAACGCCCTCACCTGTCCCATGTTGGGGAACGATTCCAGAACGAGTCGAGCACGTGCGGTATTTTCGATCCTGACATGTGGTTCTCTCAGTACTAGTCGCGCAACAGGGATATCAAGAGGAGCCATATCGGCAGCTAGCGAACCACGCGAGAACGCGTTTGTGTTTCGATCGTCATCCTGAGCAATGACCACGCGTACACCGTCTGCCCCGGTGACCTGCAAGGCACCATCAAGTATGGGAGGAAGCCCACTATTGAGGTCCAGGCTTGAGGACACGTTGCGACTGACACCGAGAA
Organism: Chloroflexota bacterium; assembly: GCA_039714055.1. GTDB lineage: Bacteria > Chloroflexota > Anaerolineae > Promineifilales > UBA4811 > JBDLKB01. The sequence goes on along the minus strand of JBDLKB010000063.1, from coordinate 595 downwards.
CAAGCTGCAGTTCACTGAGCCTGGCTTGAAGTGATTCACGCATCTGCTCAAAGGCATTCCCCAGTTGACCGACCTCATCCTCACCATTGACAGCAATCGGTGTGTTGAAATCACCACGTGAGATTCCGACGGCGGATTGAGCAAGAGAAGCCATGGGGCGGGTCAACCTCCGCGTTAGAAAGGCGAGACCAGCAGCGAGCAGCACTGTCATGAATAGAAGAATGCCTGCCAAGGGTACAGCAACCTCAGTTGCCAGTCTCAACACGGTCTCGAAAGGCACCATGATCACCACAGTCCATGGATGCTCCAATCCTACAAAGTAATAGATCAACTGCCTGGAGCCACTTGGGGACACCGCATCATAAGCGTAACCCATATCACCTTCAGGCAAACGGTGATCCAGAATCGTTTCTCCCTGGTTTTTAAGCGGCGCCCACGGCTGCATTAATCGATCCGGACGCCTGTGTGCGATGATGGTCCATTCCTCGTCGACAATAAAGCCATCACCAGCGCCTACTGTTCCCTGCAAACTACTGACGCTTGGCTGCAATAGAACGCTGAGATCCACCCGACCCATTAGGGCACCAATGGGCTG
>JBDLKB010000062.1:0-6622 GCA_039714055.1 Chloroflexota bacterium | reverse complement strand
GCAACACCACATCTAGTTTGCTCTTGTAAACAATCTGCTTTCTACACTATCAGTACTGATTGACAAAGAGTTGTGCCGTCTGTATAATCCGCCTGAGTTGTCGCCGAGAGATCGCTCTCGGCCGTTTCCGTGTGCGAGTGACCTAGCAATCGCAAGGAGGCGAGGCAGAAAAATACCGTTGATATGATCTAACAAACCTTGAAATGGTATAAGCCAGCCCGATAGCGCTCGCAAACATGCTAAGCGGGCTTTTTTTATTGCTGATAACAGGTAGAGATAACGAATCTAATGCAAGAGCAAGAACAGGAAATACAAGCTGAGGATATAAGCAGCGCGGATGAATCTGCTGAGGTACAAGCCTCGATACAGGTTCAACGCGGTGATATTCTCTTTGCTCAGGTTGATTCGGTTGACGACGAGCAGGTAACAGCGCAAATACAGCACGATGAGTTTACCGGCACCGTTGTCATACCATCTCATGATCTAGCCAAAGCTGACCAAGATAGACGTGATTTAGTTATCTCTGGAGCAGTCATCCCGGTGTATATTACGGAAACGGGAACTGATACGTATAAGGGCAGCTATCACCAAGCGTTATCCAACGAGAACTGGCTCAGAGTGCAAGCACTCAAGGAATCTGGTGAGATCCAATTATGTAAAGTTGTTGGTTACAGCACCCGTGGTTTGGTTGCCATGCTTGATGAACTACGAGGATTTGTTCCTGTGGTGCAAATGGCGAACGTACCCCGTCGTGCAAACCCCAACCAGATGAGAGAATGGCTTGGCTCTTTTGTTGGTCAGTCAATTCCGGTTCGCGTCGTCGATGTTGATCGACGCCGACGCAGACTGATTCTGTCTCATCGTCGTGCCTATTCCGCATGGCGCGAGCAGGAGAAGCTCGAGTTTCTCAAAAGCCTCAAAGTTGGTGAGGTTCGTGCTGGTCGCGTGCGCCAACTGCGCGAATTCGGTGTCTTTGTTGACCTCGGTGGCGGTGATGGCTTGGTGCACATTTCCGAATTAGCTTGGCATCGCGTTAAACATCCTAAGGAGTTGGTTCGCATTGGCGAAAGAATCCGTGTCAAGATTCTTCGGGTGGACATGCAGCGAAAACGGGTTGCACTTAGCGTTAAACGCTTGCTGCCTGAACCATGGGAGCAGGTCGATCAAAAATATCACGGCAATCAACTTGTCGAGGGCATAATCAAGCGTCTGGCACCATTTGGAGCATTTGTTGAGATCGAACCCGGTATAGAAGGTCTGGTGCATTTGACAGAGATACCGATGGCACGTGATCAAGAAATGAGCGACGTGATAGCAGAAGGTCAAGTGCACCTGATTCGCATCCTATCCATAGATTCACGCGACAAGAGGATGCGCTTGAGTCTGCGTCGTGTTTCTGCTGAAGAACAATCGGAATGGATGTTCAGTCGCGCGGAATCTCAATCCAAAGAGGGCACTGAAGAGATTATTGGTTTAGAAGATATTACCGGTGAAGAAGAATAGTCCGGTTGACCAGAATACACAGAAAAGGTGGTGAGTAAGTTGACAAGTGTAACACTAAGGCCAAATGAATCGCAGGAAAGCCTGCTAAGACGCTTTCGTAAAAAGGTTACAAAAGATGGCGTAATGACTGCGGTTCGCAAGAAGCGATGGTTTGTCTCAAAGAGCGAACAACGCCGTATGGAAAAGAAGAAAGCGGTACGAAGAGCTCGACGCCGAAGTTTTCGGAAGACAGGTCCACGACGCTGACAATTAAGGAACATATGACTGCAAAGAAAAAAGAGGAAAAGATAGAGGTTGAAGGCACTGTTGTTGAAGCCCTTCCTGGCACACAGTTCCGGGTTGAGTTAGACAACGGGCACGCTGTGCTTGCTTACCTCTCAGGAAAGATGCGAAAGTACTATATCCGCATTCTTCTGGGAGACCGGGTACGCCTTGAGCTTTCACCCTATGATTTGACCCGCGGTCGAATCACCTACCGGTACAAGAAAATATCTAATCCACCTTCCCGTTAAGTTGTTTAAACAACTGATGCTCTAGTTGGTACAGTTAAACTGTACCCGCTGTTGCCAACAAAACAGGCGCCGTCCGAATGGACGGCGCTTTAATTTTCCAGTGATTTTGCCCAGACCGCTTTTAGCGTGACCCAATCTTGTATCTGTTTGGAAGACGAGATGAATAATCCGGCAGATTCCAACGCATTCTTAACATCGGCGACTTGGTCGTCAATGAGTCCAGACAACACCATAACCCCGTTTGAGGCTAGTAACTGCGCCATTCCCTCCTGAAGCAATCGAATGATCACTGGCGCCAGAATATTGACCAAGACGCAATCATAAGTGGCGGATTGAGGAGCTTGCTGAAACGAGCCCAATACTACATCGATCTGCTGCTCTACTGAGTTTAGCTGCGCATTCTGCCGGGCCACGTTGACAGCCACTTTATCATTATCTATTGCCAACACTGATTCTACCCCAAGCTTGACAGCTGCAATGGCTAAAATGCCGGATCCAGTCCCGAGGTCGAGGATGTCCATGTCAGGCTCAACCATCTCCTCAACCATCTCAAGACACATACGTGTGGTTGGATGAAGACCAGTGCCGAACGCCATCCCAGGGTCCATGCGAATCACAATATCGCTGGGTTTGGCTTGCTCCTCGAGCCATGCGGGACAAACCACGAGCCTCTCACTGATCCTGATCGGTTGATAATGTTTCTTCCACGATGTAGCCCAGTCTTCCTCGTACTCCTCAGTGAATCCAAGTGGACCAATCGGCAACATCATGCTCATATGCCACAAAATCTCTTCGATCCTTCTCTTCCAAAGAGGTATCTCGGAATCGGCGCGTTGATAGATGGAAACAATATAGTTATCTGATATCGGCGACCTCTCAAGCTTGCCTGATGCCTCAGGAATGTCTTGCTCGATGAGAACCCCACCATGCCCCAGTGGCTGCAGAGCGTCTGCCACCGCTTCTGCTGCCTCCGAGCTGACTTGAACCGAAGCCCGGACCCAGATCATAGCCCAAATACGTCTTTCAGGTCGCGAAGATGGTCGAAGAAACCTTTGTCTTTGCGCTCGGTGATGATTTCGCGTCCAAGGGTGCTTCCCAACTCCTGGAACATTGTTTCTTGCTCTTCATTGAGCTTGGTTGGGATCGCTACTTGGATCATAACGACCTGTTCTCCGCGACCATCACGTCGTAAATGCGGAACACCGTGCCCTTTCATGCGCATGACACGCCCAGGTTGAGTCCCAGGCACGATACGCAGATCCTCTTCACCATCAATGGTGGGAACGGTTATTGTGTCTCCCAAGGCAGCCTGAGCCACGTTGATCACCACCTCGAGCAGTATATCATCGCCTTCTCGGCGGAAATAGTCATGATCCCTGACGTTGATGACCACATAGAGGTTTCCTGGCGGTCCTCCGCGCAAACCCGCATCGCCTTTTCCGGAAAGCCGGATTCTTGTTCCTTTGTCAACGCCTGCAGGGATATTCACCATCAGTTCGCGGGTAACGCTCAGCATGCGTCTGCCCCGACAGGTGCTGCAGGGTGTAGTTATAACTTCGCCCTCACCATTACACGCAGGGCAAGTGCTGGTGGTCACCACAGACCCGAGGAACGATTGCTGGACTCGCCTAACTTGACCGGTGCCACCACACTGATTACAGCTTACTGGCTCTGTGCCAGGTTCAGCACCGCTTCCGCTACAATCAGGACACGGTTCAGTTCGCGGCACCTCGATCTTCTTCTCTATACCAAAGATCGCTTCCTCGAACGAGAGAAGAACATCAACCCGTAAATCATCGCCTCTAAGGGGACCTCTTGATCTGCCGGGACGAGCCCCGGCCATACCCCCAAAGAACTCTTCAAAGATGTCCCCAAATCCACCAAAGCCAGAAAAACCACCAAAGCCAGCACCAGCGGTACTATCTACCCCTGCGTGACCGTATCGATCGTATGCAGCTCGCTTTTGTCCATCGCTTAGGACACTGTATGCTTCGTTGATCTCCTTGAACCTGTCTTCAGCATTATCGTCCTTGTTGACATCTGGATGATACTGGCGAGCCATACCGCGATACGCTCTTTTAATATCAGATTCAGAGGCGTCCCGTCCAACGCCTAGAACGTCGTAATAATCACGTTTGTTGGTCATCATTCAACGAATTGCTGCCACAGCTTCAGTTACCGCGCGTACCTGCAAATGAATACCGACTATCGCGCCACACGCACCTGCGAAGCTCGCAGAACACGCTCGCCAAGGCAATATCCGGCTCGTATCTGTTCTATTATCTCGCCCGATTCATGTTCCTCTGAAGGTTCAAATGAGATTGCCTCATGAATTGCAGGATCGAATTCTTTTTCGTCTGCTTCAATCACTGTCACTCCAGCACTTTCAAGCACACCATGGAATTTGCGCGAAATGAGATCGAGTCCATTAGACCATTCTGACCAGCCATCAGTGCCGTGTTCCTCAGAGGGCATATTGGCAATTGCCAATTCAAGATCATCGAGTATAGGCAACATGCGAGTAAGCAAGTTGGCATTGGCATTTGAAACCATATCTGCCCGTTGCGCTTCCGTACGTCGCTTAAAGTTGGCTAGTTCTGCTCGGGCTCTTTTCCAACTATCCAGATAATCTACTACTTGAGCTTCAAGCTCAACGACCTTGGCCTCCAAGCCCGTCTCTTCTGTCTCAGTGTTTACCTCTTCAGGCTCATCATTTTGTTCCTGGACAGATTCTAGTTTAGTATTCTCTTTATCCAACATATCGTATCTCTTTCCTAATTTAACTCATCTGCACCTAGTACCCGGTACATTAGTCCTGACATCAGTCCCGCTACGTAGCGCACAGTGGAGATCGCACGGCTGTATCTCATGTGTGTAGGTCCTAACAAGCCAACAACACCGACGGCATAATCTGGTAAACCATAACGAGCTAGCACTACGCTCCAGTCACGCAATTCCTCCCACTTACCTTCTCCGGCAATAACTACCTGCACGCTTCCACCACCCGTGTCACGGATTGGCTCAGTGGTCCGCAAGGAGGTGTCAAGAACATCCTCCAGTAAACTCTTCTCCTCAAGAATACGGACACCGTGTAGCGTATCCTCACTGTCGGGGGTTGTAACAAGGTGGGTAAGACCATCGCGATAGATTTTCCCCGTTACCTGACTATCTGAACGTGACATCACATCATATATTAACGTGGATACTTCATTCTCCAGCACTGCCATGCCAGACAGCATAGAGGCTATCTCTATAGCGCTTAGCCCATAACAGAGTTGATTGATGCGATCAGCATACTCGCTCAACTCAGCTTGACTGAGTGGTTGCGCTAATGTGAGCATCTGCTGCAATACTTGACCGCTCTCCAGAACAAGGACCAACAAAACCAAACGACCCTGAGTAGCAATCAGCTCAACATGCTTGAAGCGGCTCCGGATCATGTGCGGAGTTGTCACCAAAGAAGCACTCTGAGCAGTTTGCGCCAGCACTGCAGCAGCGAGAAGCATCCATTGGTCCATATCGAGCCGCGCCTGATGGAATTGGTGACGAATCATTCGTCTCTCATGCTCTGGGAGTTCCGAGCCTTTCACCAAGCGGCGCACAAAATAACGGTATCCTAACTCAGTGGGGGCGCGTCCGGCAGAAGTGTGTGGGTGATAGAGGTACCCTAGGTCCTCAAGTTGAGCCATCTCAGCACGGACAGTGGCTGCACTGATTCCGAGATTGTACTCGCTTACCAGGTGGCCAGATCCCGTTGGAGATCGGTGTTCAACATACTCTCGAACTACTAGTCCGAGAATCATCTCCTGCCTTGCTGTCAGCTCTTCCATCATCTTACGCAGTTTGTACTCTTTAGCTTATTCCCCGACACATTAATACAAACACAAATCAATTGATCTAGGGAATGATGCCATGTTGGCACTCTGGCTATTAGAGTGCCAATCGAGAGGGACTATACCATGCAGAAATGCACGTGTCAATCTTGGAGGGCAGCTTCCTCTTCCGCTGCTGCTGCAGCCGCAGCGGCTTCTTCCAAAGCGAGCTGGTCCTCTTGACCTTTGATGGTGATCTGCTCCAGAGTTTCCAACAATTGCTCAACCGCGTCGTTCAAGGGAATCACAAGAGAAAGCGATAGTTCGCTGGCTAATTGCGTCTGCAAGTCTTCATAAAGTTGAACATCACGACCGGTCAAGGATCGGTGTCCAGCAAACCATGCGGTGTTCCGTGCTGCCTGCGCAAGGTTAATGGCATCGCTGGTTGCAAGAAGTTCACTTATCTGAGATTGCCGTATCTTATAGTCGTCTGGAAGCAACTCAGGTTTCCCCTTTAGCTCCTTAAAGATCGACTTGTGAGGGATAATGGATCTGAAGCCAAGCGATTCAGCGGCGTCAACAGGAACCATGAATTCGCCTTCATCGGCTACCATTTTAAGGATATAGTAGGTAGTGACCTCTCTAGAGAAAGCGCGGTCTTCGGTGGCCAGAATAGTTCCTGCGCCATATGCAGGGTAAACAACATGATCACCAGGCTTGAATTGCATATAGGATAACCTCGAATGGCTGCTTGCGCCCCTATATTATATGTCGATTCTCTCTTTACGGCAAACG
>JBDLKB010000061.1:0-6626 GCA_039714055.1 Chloroflexota bacterium | reverse complement strand
CAAGGGACTGCGCACGGAACGCTGGATCACCGCAGCAGCGGGATCAGCAAACAAAATCCCGCCCTTGAAAAGCCAGCCAAAAAAGACCTTGAGGGTTGTTACCCTGCGGGCATAGGTCTTGGGGCTGCAGGGGACACCTCGATCTTCAGCCATCCATTTGAGGAAATCATTTAAATTCCTGGTTGATACCTGTCCCACTGCCTGCCCAATTCCCAGGTATTTGCCCAGCAGATTAAGGTCAGATGAAAAGGCGCTGATAGTATGGCGGCTGAATCCTTCATACTGCATGTATTTCTTGAATGCACCCACCGCAGCCTTGAGGGCTGTGTCTGACGAAAGGTGGAAGGGACTGTCATCACCAGTTGTGGGGCCCGAGGGGAAGAGTGACATCTGTTGTTTATCCATAACAACTCCCGAAATTCATTTCGTGTAGATATATGTATAACCTGATTCGCACACTATGTCAACTCTAATATGAGGTTAAATTTCACGGACAGCTTGCTAATAGCGTTCGGGCATTATAGAATAGGACGGTTAAGTAGGATTCACTCAGCAGTGAGGGACACTGAAATGAGGGAACTATCTTCATCAAAAAACCTTAGGATATTGATCCCGTCTGTGTTGTTGGCAATGTTATTCAGCATGCGGGTTGCATTCTCGCAGGCAGGCAACGGGATAACCGCTCCAGCTCACAGCAGCGAGATTTCGGGGCAGGTAGCGATAGAAGGAACAGCAACATCAGAAAACTTTGCCCGGTATGAATTGGCATTCTTCAAAGAGTTTGCTCCGCAGGCAGACTGGACGGTCTTTTACACCGGTCACCAACCAGTGGTGAACGGGCTATTGGCGATATGGGACACAACGGTGGGCATGGACACGGCTACACCCTTTTACCCTGATGGAACATATCGTTTGCGATTGCGTGTAGTACGCCAAGATGGTAACTATGACGAGTATTTCGCCTTGAGTCTTCAAATTCGCAATAGTGGGCCTACATCAACTCCCACAGCAACTGAAACTGCCACGCCTAGCGGAGAAGCGACACAGGTGTCGACACCTGTTCTGTTGATCACAGAACTGCCGACTCTAACTCCCTTTCCTACAGCAACACCTCAACCCAGCCAGCGAGAAACGATTGTTGCTATTGCTCCGGATAGTGATGGTACTGACATTATCAACATAGGCGAAGGTTTTCAGCTTGAGGGCACCTTTGACACCACAAAGATCAAGAATGGCGCGCTTACGGGTGTGCGTATTGCTTTAGTCTTCTTCCTGCTGTTGTTGGCGTATCAGTTTCTGCGCAAGGGCGTAGTAATGGCGATAGCACGCTTGACCAAAAGGCAGGAGTAGGTGAACCACATCGGCAGAGCGCTCGTGGTAGGCTTGGGCAACCCGGGCAAACGTTACCGCGAGCACCGGCACAACATCGGGTTCATGGCTATCGACCGCATGGCGCAACGTGCCGATGAGTCGTCCCCGCGAGTCCATTTTAATGCCGTGGTTTATGATACTCGTATCGAGGGAATGCGAGTACTGCTGGCAAAACCTCAAACCTTTATGAATACCAGCGGCAACTCGGTTCAATCGTTGGTGCGTTTTTATCGAATTCCATTGGATCGCATTCTGGTGATCTACGATGACCTGGATATACCATTCGGCGCACTGCGAATTCGATCCTCTGGTGGGAGCGGAGGACACAAGGGTATGCGGTCCATCATCGACCGGTTGTCATCGCAGGATATATCAAGAATGAGATTGGGAATTGGTCGTCCGCCTGACGCTGTGGATCCTTCAGACTATGTACTGCAGAAGTTCAGGCGCAGCGAGCTTGACGAGTTGGACTCGTTACTGGATCAAGCCGCGAGCGCGATCGAGCAGTTCGTATGTTGTGGAGTTGAATCGTCAATGAACCGCAGCAATATCTCAGGATAATTGTTTGCGTTGCCGGTAGGCCAAGCAGCGCTAGTTATCAAAACAGAGCATCATGTCAGTTACCGGACTATTATCAACAGTTCACAATCACCCGAGTTACCAGCAACTGCTGCGATTGGCTGAGGTTGAGAGATCGGAGCTAGTCGATCTTGCACTTCAGCGCTGTGCTCGAAGCGCTATCACTGCGGCGCTGCACGCTGATATGGGTGTGCCAACTATTCTGCTAGTGGCAAGAGTCGAACATGCGCGGCGATTACAGCAAGACTTGATCGAGTGGTCGCCAGTTCCGAATTCAATTGACTTGTTTCCCGAGCCGACTCCGCTTCCTCACACTCGGGCTCCTTGGGGTCCCCGTTCACGCCAGGGCCGGCTCAAGATTCTTCGAGAACTGAACCAATACAATTCACCTGTGGCAAGGGACCTGGAACTGAATGCACCGCTAATTGTGGCTTCTGCTCGTGCCGCAGCGCAAAAGACGCTGCCCAGGACAGAGTACCTGCGGCGATTGCGGCTTATTCGCCTGGGGCAGCGAGTGAATCTAGAAGAGTTGTTGGGCGGCTGGCTGCAAGCTGGATACCGGCCCACGACCTTGGTCGACGAATCTGGCACCTTTTGTCGCAGGGGCGGGATCATCGATATTTGTCCCGCAGGTGATGAGCAAGGGGTACGGATTGAGCTGTTTGGTAATCTGATTGAAAGCATCCGCAGGTTCGATCTAGAAACTCAACGCACTGCTCTGCCGGTGGAGCGGGTGTTGGTACCACCAGCAACCGAAGCTTTGCCTACTATGGGGCAAAAGGCAGCGAGTACGCTGGAGGAATTCATCCCAGCAGACGATGAGGAACTGCAACAGGATTTCCAATCATTGGTCTCTGGCTCGTGGTTCTCGGGTATCGAATTCTACCTGCCATTCATGTATTCCTCCGGTTTCTCTCTGCTGGATCACGTGCCTGAAGATGCTGTAATCCTTATCGATGACATGCTGGCGCTGGAGAGCGAGGTGAAAGACCTAGAAGAACGAACCCGGCAGCTTTCACCCTTTTCGGTTCTCGGGCGCGACGAGATAGATGACAACTCAAGAGGTTCGGCGCTGGTTGGATGGGATCAACTAGAGAGCCGACTGCAGGGGCTGGGCGCAATCAATCTCGGTGGTGTGTTGGAGGGCAGATCGGACTTTCTTCAAGCATTCTCTCCGGGACCGCGATATGGGGGACAATTGAAACCGTTCATGGAGCAACTGGATTCCTGGAGCAAGAAGGGGGAGCCGGTGGTAGTGATCAGCCGGCAGGCGACCAGGCTAGCCGATATTAGGAGAGAAACGGAGTCAGAAACTCAGTTGGTTGACGAGTTGAAGGAGCTGCCATCATTTGAGTCCACGCTCTTTGTGCAGGGGGCGTTGAGTGAAGGATTCTCGCTGCATCAACCGGCAGAAGCAGACGAATCAGGCGTACTCGAGAAAATAGCACTGCTGCATGTACTCAGTGACGCAGAAGTGTTTGGTTGGTCGCGACCAGAGCCGCGACAAGCTGTCAGCAAAAGAACATTCGCTCCAGAAGTATTCTTCTCCGATATCGATGTAGGTGATATGGTGGTGCACATAGATCACGGTCTGGGTCGCTTTTCTGGTCTAGTGAATCGGACCATCGCCGGGAGAGGGCAGGAGTATCTTCTAGTCGACTTTGCCAACGATGATCAACTATATGTGCCGGTACACCAGGCTGACCGCTTGAGCCGGTATGTGGGTGTGCGCGGCGGAGAGCCTATTATGAGCCGGTTGGGAGGAATCGGTTGGGAGCAAGTCAAGGAAAAGGCGCTGAAAGCAGTTGAGGACATGGCGGACGATCTATTGGAGCTGTATGTGACCAGGGCGTCGGTGAAGGGATTCGCTTTCTCGACAGACCAACCCTGGCAAGCGGAGCTTGAGGCTTCGTTCCCTTATGTTGAAACAGAAGACCAGATAGGGGCGATCCGGGAGATCAAAGTTGACATGGAACGAGCAAGGCCCATGGATCGTCTAATATGTGGTGACGTGGGATACGGAAAGACAGAAGTAGCGCTGCGTGCTGCTTTCAAGGCAGCAATGGATGGAAAGCAAGTCGGACTGTTGGTGCCGACAACGGTTCTGGCGCAGCAGCACTTTGAAGCATTCTCTCGGAGGCTGGGAACCTTTCCAGTGGAGATACGAATGCTTTCGCGTTTTCGCTCCCGCAAGGAACAAGAGAAGATCATTCGCGACCTCAGGAAAGGTAAAGTCGATATAGTGATCGGTACCCACCGTTTGCTGCAGAAAGATGTTGAATTCAAGTCTCTAGGATTGCTCATTGTTGATGAGGAACAACGTTTTGGTGTGGCACACAAGGAGGTTCTCAAGCAACTGCGCTCCGAGGTGGATGTGTTGACAATGACAGCAACACCCATCCCGCGAACTCTATATTTCTCGCTCTCTGGAATCCGTGACATCAGTTTAATCACCACACCTCCTGAGGAAAGACTACCGGTGCAGACCAAGGTGGGGCAATATGATGAGGATGTTGCTCGACGGGCAATCCTGCGCGAGCTAGATAGAGGCGGTCAGGTGTTCTTTGTTCATAATCGAGTACAAACAATCGAGGCAATGGCGAATCATGTGAGGCGTCTGGTTCCATCTGCCCGGGTGGATGTAGGACATGGTCAGATGCACGAAAGAGACCTGGAAAGAGTTATGCTCGAATTTGTCGCCGGCGAGATTGATGTGCTTGTGTCTACCTCGATAATCGAGAGTGGTCTGGATATTCCAAATGCCAACACAATCATTGTTGACCGGGCGGAAAACTTTGGGCTGTCGCAGTTGTACCAGCTTCGTGGTCGCGTGGGTCGAGGCGCACGGCGCGCATTTGGATTCTTCTTCTACCGAAATCCAAATCGCTTGACCTCTGAAGCACGAGCAAGGCTGGAAACTCTAGCGGAACATACCGAGTTGGGAAGCGGGTACGCTATTGCAATGCGTGATCTAGAAATACGGGGTGCTGGGGAGATTCTGGGGACCCGTCAGCATGGTCACATCTCTGCCGTAGGATATGATCTTTACATGCGACTGTTAGCAAAAGCGGTGAGGGAACGTCAAGCCGCGTTGGCATTAGACAGGGATGAGGAAGCAGAACCAAAAACCGAGGTACCCAACCTGGTTACCATCGATCTACCTTTGAGGGCGTATATCCCCGAAGATTATGTTGATGACGATGATCTCCGATTCAATCTCTACCGCCGATTGGCTAGTATGATGTCCTTGAACCAGATCGACGATGTTGCCAGTGAGTTGGCCGATCGTTTCGGTGCTATCCCTGACGAAGTGGATAATCTACTCTACCAACTTCGAGTCAAAACCCTGGCTAGTCGAAGTGAGGTGCAGTCCATATCAGCTCCACCGGACCAAATTGCGATCAAGATGGATACGCTGGAGAATGCTGATCGTTACTCTCTGCAGCGATTCCTGGGACCTGATTCAAGGGTGAGCAAGCATGCAGTGTGGTTAAGGCGCGACAAGGCAGAATCGGATTGGAAAGTTATCTTGGTTCAAGTGTTGGAGAAGCTTGCAGAGTGGCACCGAAGGAATATGCATTGATCTCTTCCATGTAGTGAAATGCGATACAAGTGGCTGTATGGAACGAATATAGGAATTAGACGTTTTGATTATTAGTAACTAATAGGGGCTATTATGGATCAGTTTGAGCAGGTTCAAACCAAATACGCTCAGCTTCGCCGCCAACTGGAGAGCAACGCGGTAACCAATGAGCAATTCCTCGAGCAGGTAGCCGATTTGATGTGCCAAGACGCTGATGGCAATTGGTGGACAGTGCATCCTGACAGTGGTGTGTGGCACATTCATCAGGACGGCAGTTGGAAGGCGGCGATTCCGCCCGCAGTTGTCCGTACCGTGCCAACCCCAGTTGCACCGCCTGCTGCTCCGTCTCCTGGCCCCAGGGCGCCTTCTCAAAGGTGGCAAGAACCAGCGCAAAGACGGCAAACACCGTCCTGGTTGATTCCGGTAATAGCGGCGGTAGCAGCAGTTGCGATCATCATTGCCGCCTTTGTATTTTTATTACTGCCGCAGATACGAAATACTCTGAATCGAGGACAAGATCAAGAGGCTCCTGTATATGAGGTGACTGCCCTGCCGACAGTGGTTGAGGCAACCAATACGCCTGCTGCTAAGGATGCTCCTACACAAGTTCCTCTTGGTTCTGATGCCTCACAGATGAAACCCACCTGGACGGCTGTGGCGAGTGAGGGATTCGATGTCGATCTTGGCAATTGGGATTCGGCTGCTACTAATGGTACCCAAGAGTACAGCGATAGCAGTCTGTTGTTGAGTACTCAACAGGGAAACACCTTGTTTGTCTCTTTATTCGGTAGTGCGGAGTATCGTGATACCTGGGTCCAGACCACCGTCTCCGATCTTGATGGCGCGGGCGGGATCATGGTCCGCGGCAAAGTGGGGGACAGTGGCTATCTCTTTGGCATCGACTCACAGCAACAAATCTACCTGGGGCGGCTGCAGGGGTCGCATTTTGCGGTAGTGAATTGGGAGCCAAGCGACAAGGTCAATGCCGAGGGTGAAGATGTCTTGACTGTGTTCTCCAACGGCGATGAGCATCGGTTCTTTATCAACGGCTGGCAGGTGGGAGGCTTTCGTGATCTCACCATCAAACAGGGTC